>JANOQL010000456.1:0-12969 GCA_031414835.1 Sphingomonadales bacterium
CAGCGGCATATTGGCGCGTGCCCAGGTGAAATGGTCGTTAAGGACGGTCCATTGCCCATAGGCCTTGGGTGTGACGATCGCGGTGGCAACTTCGGGGGGCAGCACAGGCGTCATTCAACTCTCTCCGATCAGCGATATGAATTCGTCGGTCTTGCTGCGCGGGCCGGGGGGAAGCCGGTCTGCAAAGCAGATGATCGAAAATGCGATGCCATGCCCGACGCGGCCTTGCAAATAGGTCTGCATTGCAGCGTTCTGGTCGATGGTCAGCGGCGCGTCGATCAGGAAGCGCAACTCGATCCGGTCGGGCGCGTGCTGGATCATCTGATACTGGCGAACAGGCGCAATCTCACGAAAGCCATAGACGCCCGTCAACGGCCAGTGACGGCTGCCATCGGGCAAGGTCAGCATCCCGCGCCAGCGCCCCCGGATACGGTTCATCGTCGGAAGCCCGCGTCCGCAGCGGCATGGCTCACCGGCTTCGGCAAAATCGCCTGTGTCGTAACGGATCATCGGCATTGCGAAATTGTGGAGATCGGTGACAATGACGCGTCCGGTTTCTCCCGCAGCGCACGGCTGTCCGTCGTCACCGATGATTTCGACGATCAGCGATTCGGCCATGGTGTGATAGCCAGGACCATCAGGGCACTGGAGCGCGATATAGCCGACCTCTTCTGCGGAATAGCAGTCAAATACGCGGGCTGTCTGCGACAGTTCGGCGTGCACACTGTCCGAAACAGTTTCGCCGACTGTCAGGAATGTCGACGCCGATGCCAGCGCACCGGGATCGGTCGCGAGCAGCGCCTTGATGTTGCTTGGATAGGCTTGCACTGTGTCGGGCCTGAACCGACACAGCAACATGGCTTGATCGTCAAGCGTCGTGGTCACATCGATCCGCCGCATCGGGCCAGTGTCATGGAACACTGACGAGGGCAGCCCCCAATCGGTTGAGTCGCAGGTTTCGCCAACGCCATAACGCACGCACGCCAATCGTCCGCCCAGCGCGCCTGACCAGTGGTGATAGCGAAACGTCATCGCCTGCCACATCAGCTGGGTGAGTTGCGTTTTGACGATCCTGACCGGGATGCCACTCGATCCCGAACTCTGGACAGGTGCAACGGGGCAGTGCGCGGGCGGAATGTTGGCGGTTTCGATCAGCTGTTGTGCTTCGAACCGGGTCAGCGGCGGCAGTCTGGTCAGGGCGGCAGGGGATGCGATGTCCCCGGCGCTCATACCCGTCCGCCTGAGCCGTTCGGCGAACTGCGGATTGTTCCGCGCGTGATGACCGATCAGCATCCGCAACTGCGCAGTTTGCCCTGCGGCAATCCCATCGGCCGGATGCCACTGGCTCGCCTCAAGCATCATCGCCATCGCGGCAAGCGGAGCGTGATCGACATAGGCTGGCGGCCAGACCGATCCTGCCACCGTGCTCAGCCAGTCTAGCGAATTGCCGGTCAGGAGCGTTGCCCCACAAGCGAGATAAACTCGTCGGTCTTGCCGCGCGGGCCGGGCGGAAGACGATCGGGATACGCAACGATGTCGAATCCGATGCCCTCGCCGATCGTTTCGCGCAGTTTGACTTCGAATGCAGTCCGCTGGGCATCGGTCAGCGGCTCAGAGATTGCCAGCCGAAGTTCGATGCGATCAACAGTGTGCTGGATCATCTGATACTGGCGGACGGGCGCGATGCTGCGATAGGCGTGAAAACCAGTGCGCGGCCAGTGGCGGCTGCCATCGGCGCGCGTGATCATCCCGCGCCAGCGCCCTGCAATCCGGTCGATCACCGGCAGCCCGCGCCCGCAACTGCACGCCGCTCCACGCACCGCATAATCGCCGGTGTCATAGCGGATGAACGGCATCGCAAGGTTCATCAGATCGGTCACCACGACTCTTCCTGTTTCGCCCACCGCACATGCACTGCCATCGTCGCGCAGGATCTCGACGATCACCGATTCGGCCATGACGTGATACGTCTCGGCCTCGGGACATTGCACCGCGATATATCCGACCTCTTCGCTCGAATAGCAGTCAAAGATGGTGAGGCCGGTCGCATCGCGCACTGCCTCGCGCAGTTCGGCGCTGACGGTTTCACCCATCGTCTGCAATGTCGTCAGCAATCGCAGTGCCGCGAGACCATCGGGCATTGCGAGGAACGCCGCGATGATGCTGGGATAGGCGATCAGGGCGTCGGGCCTGAACGCGCTCAGCGCGTTCACTTGCTCCTCAAGCGGCATATCCGACGAAATCCGCCGCAGCGCACCTGTGTTGTGGAACAGTGCAACCGGCGGTCCCCAGTCGGGGGCTTCGGGGCTGACGCCGATGTTGGGGCGGATCGCCGCCATCCGCCCGAACGGACCATTCTGCCCCCATTCGTGATAGCGCAGCGTGAGTGCGAGCCACATCAACTGCGTCAGCTGCGTTTTGCGCGCGACCACCGGGATACCGCTTGAGCCGGAGCTTTGCACCTCGACCAGCGGCGCGTGGGTGGGCGGGACGGGGGTTTGGGGCAACGCCGACAGCCCCTGTGCGTCGGCGCGCGTCAAAACTGGCAAACGCGCAAGCGCGTCAGGATGGGCAATGTCGCCGGCCGTCAGTCCCGCCTTTGCCAGCCGGTCGGCGAACCACGCCGAATGCTGCGCGTGATAAGCAACAAGGCTGGCAAGCTGCTGCCCCTGATTGGCGGCGAGCGTTGCCGGATCGAGCCATTGCGTCTCGCGCAACGTCAGTGCGAGCGCGGCAAGATGCCCGTGCTGCGCAAACACCGGCGGCCAAACGACGCCTTCGGCGTTGCCGGTCATGTCGAATTCGGTTCTCATGGCATGTCGATCACGAGCAATGGGCAACATTGTGCGAGTTCGTATCCGGTTGTTTCGACGAAAACCCCCTCTGGCACAGTCTCAAGCACTTCGGCCCGGGTCGGGAAGCTTTTTGTCAGCGTCGAGACACAATAATCGTCGATTTCATGGATCGTGTCGACAGCCCAGCCTGTGGCGCGAGACAAGGCATCGCGATCTGGAAAACAGGTCTGAAACGCCTCCCAGATGTCGCGCGATGCGATGTCTGGGCGGCCGCCTTCGTGCCTCGCCGCCATCGCAAGTCGCCATTTGAACGCGTGAAAGCCCCCAACGCGGCCTGCCAACGTCTCTGCGGTAAGATGCGACAGCGTTTCGGGTGGATCGGGCATGACGAAACAGCGCAGGACGATCCGGCCTCCTGGCTTCAAAACGCTCGCGATTGCCGATAGAGTATCGCAATAGCCATCGGGCCAGTGCAGCATGTTGAGTGCGCCATCGCCTAACACGGCTCCGAAGCTGGCGGGCGCAAACGGCATGGCGAGCCAGTCTGCCTCGACCGCAGTGCGCCCGCACGCATTTCCCGGCCAAACGTCTGCGATCATCGCGCGGCTCCAGTCGATGGCAATCACATCGCCTGCGGCAAGCGCCAGTTCGGGCGTCACGCCGAGCAGCAGGCGTTTGCCCGGACAATCGTCGATGAGTGCCAGCATCGCCTCGACCGCGACCGGCGGCGGGCGCAACGGCGGTTTGAGCCGTGCCCAGCGTTTGTGCAAATCGCTTGCCAGTCGTTGCGACACGTTGAGCCTTTCCCCCGGAAGCCAAACTGCTAATCGCCTGACAGGATTTCCGCAAACCGGGATGTGGCATGACAAGTGGCAGGATCGAACGGGCGCTGGCAACAAGTATGCCGTTCTGGCTCGAGGAGTTCGAAATCGGATTCCGCGCATTTTCGGCATCCGACATTTACCGCGAGACCGGCTGGCTGACGATCCAGATTGCCAAGGAATGGACCGGATCGGGGGTTTACGGCCCGGCAGGGGTCGATGTGGAAAGCGCCAACGCCGATGCGCCGCAGGACAAGCTCGACGAGGAACTGTCGCATCATCGCGGGCTGATCGACCTTGGTGGCGTGATGGATGGCGCACCGCCCGCCGAAGTGGCCAATTGCTCAGGGGATGCGCTGGTTTCGCTGCGCAACCGGCTTTGGGACGATCCGGTCGCCCGGCTGGCCGTCGCGATGTCCGAAGGCGGCGGGCTGGGCATGTTTGCCGGCGCGCTGGCGGCGATTGCGGCGCGGTCGGAGCCGCTATCGCAGGACGCAGCAGTTGCGCAATGCTTCGGCGCGATCATCACAGATGAGGCTGGCCATGTTGCAGGGGGTTTTGCCGCATTTGCAGCGGCGACCCTGACGATGGAACAGGACGAGGCGATATACCGCCATCTGGCCGACATACTGGCATTGAAGGTTGCCGAACGGCAGGGCCAGTTCGCGCCACAGTTGACCGCGACCTTCGCCATCGCGCCCTCTGCCCTCGCGCAGGCAACAGGCACCTATCGCGCCTTCGCCAGCACGCGCTTCACCGCCCCTTGAACAGCCCGCCGAGCAGGCCGCGCACCAATTGCCCGGCAATCCCGCCGCCACGTCCGCCGACCAGCGCCCGCCCGACCGACGATGCCGCAGACGATGCCGCCCGCGTCACCATCTTTTCAGCAAGACCGGGCTTGGCATCCTCGCGCGCTTGCCGTGCGGCTTCGCGTTCCTGTTCCTTGGCGATGCGTGCGGCTTCCTTGGCAGCCACAGCGTCCGCGCGCGCTTGCTCCTTGGCGGCGATCGCAGCGGCCTTGGCGGCATCTTCCTGTGCGTCGGCCTCGGCAGCGGCGGCGCTGGCTTCGTTGCGTTTGGCCGACAGGATTTCTTCGGCCGATTCGCGGTCGATCAGCGTGTCGTAACGGTCCGCCACGGCATCGGTTGTGATCATCACCCCGCGTTCCTGCGGCGTCGCTGGGCCGACGCGCGAGGCAGGCGCCTTGATCAGCGTGCGTTCGACCATCGTCGGCGATCCATCGGGCTGGAGCAGCGAAACCAAAGCCTCGCCGATCTTCAGTTCGGTGATGACCTGCGCCACATCGAGCGCGGGGTTGGGCCGGAACGTCTCCGCCGCCGATTTGACCGCCGCCTGATCGCGCGGGGTGAAGGCGTTGAGCTTGTGCTGGATGCGGTTGTTGAGCTGTGCCGCCACCGTATCGGGAATGTCGATCGGGTTCTGCGTGATGAAATAGACGCCGACGCCCTTCGACCGGATCAGCCGCACCACTTGCTCTATCTTTTCGAGCAATGCTTTGGGCGCGTCGTTGAACAGCAGATGCGCCTCATCGAAAAAGAACACGAGCTTGGGCTTATCGGGATCGCCGATTTCGGGGAGCGATTCGAACAGTTCGGACAACAGCCACAGCAAGAACGTCGAATAGAGTTTGGGCGAGGCCATCAATTTGTCAGCAGCAAGGATGTTGACGATCCCGCGTCCGGCATCGTCGCACGCGATCAGATCGTCCAGATCGAGCGCGGGTTCGCCGAAGAATTTGTCTCCGCCTTGCGACCGCAACTGGAGCAGCGATCGCTGGATCGTGCCGACCGATTGTTTGGTGATGTTGCCATATTCGAGCGTCAGTTCGTCGGCGCGTTCGCCGCAATGGACCAGCATCGTCTGCAAATCGTCAAGATCGAGCAGAAGCAAGCCTTCCTTGTCCGCGACATGGAACGCGATGGTCAGCACGCCTTCCTGCACCTCATTGAGATCCATCAGCCGGGACAGCAGCAGCGGCCCCATTTCGGACACGGTGGTGCGGATCGGGTGGCCCTGTTCGCCGAACAAATCCCAGAACTGGACGGGGTTGTCCTTATACGTCCAGTCGGTCTGGCCGATTTCGGCGGCGCGCGCGGTGAAAATTTCGTGCGTTCTGGTCTGTGAGGAACCGGCCATGCACAGGCCGGATAGATCGCCTTTGACATCGGCAACGAAGGTGGGGACGCCGACGGCGGCAAAGCCTTCGACAAGGCCTTGCAGAGTGACGGTCTTCCCGGTGCCGGTCGCGCCTGCGATCAGCCCGTGGCGGTTCGCGCGTTTGAGGTTAAGCGCCTGGCGCACGCCACCGCCCATGCCGATGAACAAACCGTCTTCCGCCATAGCAAAACTCCCCGCGATCAGTGATCGCGAGGAGCGTTAGCGTTGCTTTGAGCAAACCGGAAGGGGCGTTAGCCCCGGTGGTCAGCCCTGCGCGATCTTCACCGCGAGGAACCGGGCGGGGCCATTGCCGCGTTGCACCTGAAGCAGCACGTTGCTGCGTCCGGCGGCTTTGGCGCTGGTTGCCGCAGTTGCAATATCGGCGGGCGTCAGCGTCGGGCGCGAATTGGCTGACAGGATGACATCGCCGCGCTGCAAGCCCTTGGCAGCAGCATCGCTGTTCGGATCTACCGATCCGACCACCACACCGCGAACTGCGGTCTGAATGCCCAGACGTCGCGCAATATCCGGCGTCAATGGCATCACAGCGAGGCCGAGCGTGCCCTTGGCGGCTTGCGCGCTCTGCTGCTCATCCTCAGGGTCCATGCCCTGCTGATCCTGATTGCCAATCGCTGCCAGCCGTTCTTCCGAAGGCCGTTGCCCGATCGTGGCGTTGACTGTTTGGCGTTTGCCGTCGCGGATAATTTCCATCGGCACCCGCGCACCGACCTTCTGGTTGGCAACCAGATATGACAGCGTGGCATCGGGCGTCACTTCGCGCCCCGCAACCTTGACGACGACATCGCCCTGCTTGATCCCCGCCTTGTCGGCGCCTTCGCCGGGCTCGACACGCGAGATTAGCTCACCACGATTTTTGGGCAAGCCCAACGCATCGGCAGACCCTTCATCCAGTGGCTGGATGCCGACGCCCAGATAGCCGCGCTGGATCGTGCCGCCGCCCTGCAATTGCTGGACAATCGGGAACGCTTCTTCGGCAGGGATAGCAAATCCGATGCCGACATTGCCACCGGTCGGCGAAAAGATCATCGTGTTGATCCCGATGACATTGCCATTGAGATCGAACATCGGCCCGCCCGAATTGCCCTGGTTGATCGACGCATCGGTCTGGATATAGCGGTCATACGCGCCGCCTTGGCCCGTAACGCGGTGGAGCGCCGAAACGACACCGGCGGTCAGCGTGCTGCCCAGCCCGAACGGATTGCCGATCGCGATCACCCAATCGCCAACGCGCGCTTTGGTTGAATCGCCGAATTTGACGAATGGCAGCCCGCGCGCTTCGATCTTGAGCACCGCGAGATCGGATGCAGGATCGCGTCCGACGATCTTGGCATCATATTCGGTACGATCGGGCATGATGACCTTGACCGAACTAACGGTCGAACTATGCGGCCCTTGGCGGCCTCCTGCAATCACATGATTGTTGGTGACGATGTAACCGTCTGCTGAAATGATGAAGCCCGATCCCAGCGAACTGGCTTCGCGTGTGACGGGGGGCCCGCCATTGGCACCGCCACCACCGCCGCCCTGCCCGCCGAAGAAATCTTCGAACGGCGTGCCTGCAAACGGATTATTGCCGCCACGGTTGACCTGGATCTTCTGCGTCGTCGAAATGTTCACGACCGCCGGCTGCAAAGTTGCGGCAAGATCGGCAAAGCTCAGTGGCGCGCCGGGCCGTGGCGCGCTTGTCGCCAAGATCGATCCCGGCTCGTTCTGCGCCATTTGCGCCAGCGACGGCTGTTGAAGGGCAAAGGTTGCAGCCGTGCCGCCGAGCAGCAGGGCCGAAGTGATGGCATAAGCGTAACGCACAGTCAGTTGCCTCCAATTGGTCAGGGCCGATGCCCTTATCCATTCATCATGCTGAAAGGTGGTGGCTGAACGCTGTTTGAACAAGCCCCACAGATCAGCGACCATTTTAGCGTTGCCCGCGAAACTCCCTGAGATAATCATTCTGCGGGGATAGCACCATGTTGGTCGTTCCCTTGGCGTCAGCCGCAAAGGTCAACCGGTATGATTGCATCGCGCGATAGAAATCATAGAACTGCGGATCCTTGCCGAACGCGGCAGCGTAAATCTTGGCGGACTGCGCATCGGCTTCGGCGCGGATAATCTGCGCTTCGCGTTGCCCGTTGGCTTGAATCGTCAGGGCCTCCTGATTGCGCGCGCTGCGCATCCGTTCATACGCCGAATCGAGCGGGGTGCCTTCGGGCAGATCGGCGCGTTTGATCCGGACATCGACAATTTCGGCGCCATATTGCCGCGCGACACGCTGGAGCCGGGTCTGGATATTGTCCATCACCTGGCCGCGTTCGGGGCTGAGCAGATCGGCGAACTGGCGCTTGCCAAGCTCGGCGCGCAGCGATGATCCCAGCAACGGACGTAGCTGTTCGGCAACATTTTCGCTGGTTCGTGCCGTATTATACATCCGCAGCGGATTGACGATGCGGAACCGCGCATAGGCATCGACATTCAGACGCAACTGATCTGTCGACAGCACCTGTTGCGGATCCATGTCGACGTCGAGGATGCGCTTGTCGATCCAGACGATGTCTTCGAAAAACGGGATTTTGGCGATCAGCCCTGCGCCGGTCGCTCCGAATGTTTCAGCCGGATTATAGCCGTTGACGATGCGATCCGCCTTGCCCAGCCGCAGCACAAGGCCCTGGCGGGTTTCGGGAACGACCGCGAACGTGCTCGTCAACAGCAACAGCGCGACGAGCGCCATGACGCCGAGGCCCATCGGGTTGCGCAGGAATCGCCCGATTGCGGGCTGGTTGAAACCACTCATTTCGCGGGCTCCTCAACCGCGACACGCGGCTTGCCACCTTGCAGCGGCAAATATGGCGCGACATTGGCAGGCTCGACGATCGTCTTGTCAGTATTCACAAGCACTGATTCCATTGTTTCGTAATACATGCGCCGCCGTGTCACTTCGGGGGCGAGCCTGTATTGTTCGTAAACCTTGTCGAACGATGCCGCTTCGCCCTGTGCCCGCGCCAGCACCTGCTTGGCATAGGTATTGGCGTTGTTGATGTTTGCTTCGCGGTTTTGCTGTGCAGCCGTCACCGATTTGAAGGCGTCATTGACGACTTTCGGCGGATCGGCTTGCTTGATCGCAACACCGCGCACGCTGATTCCCGATTTATAATCGTTGAGCAGCGATTGCATCCGCTGTGCGACTTGCTGTTCGATCTGACTGCGGCGCGGGCCGAACGCATCGGCCAGCGTGACGGTGCCCATGACTTCGCGCATCGCACTTTCTGCGACCTCGCGAATCGTTGATTCGGGTTCCTTGAGCTGGAACAAATAAAATTCGGGAAGGCGGACGCCCCAACGCACCGAATAGGCGAGGTCGATCAGATTCTGGTCACCCGTCAGAATCAGGTTTTCGCCCGATCCATCGGGGATGTTGATCGTCCGGATTTCCTGCACATCAACTTTGGTCACGCTGTCGAATGGCGCAGGCAACGTCATGCCGATCCCCGGAGGAAGCTTGCCCGAATAGCTGCCCAGCCGCGTGATCACGCCTTCCTGCTGCGGGCCGATACGGTGGAAGCTGGAGAAAAGCAGCCAGATCACTGCGAGCGCGATAGCGCCATATTTGAAGAATGCGGTGTTATTGCCACCGGTTGGCAAATTACCGCCGAACATTTCGCGAAGTCGCGCACTGGCCTGATCGGCAGCTGATGGCCCGCGCGGCCCACGCGGTTTGCCGCCGCCACCGGGAGGCTGGCTCCATGGATTGCGTGGCCCATCGCCGCCGCCGCCATTATTGCCGCCCGATCCGCCGCTCCCGCCGCCACGACCCCAGGGTCCGCCTTCGTTGAGCATTGCTGCGGCGCGCGTGCGCCACTCGTTTATCCTGTCCATCACGGCAATATAGGCCGCACTCTTGCGAAAAACAGTGGCGAGCGACGATTCTAATCCTAGAAGCCGATCGATGACCGATATTGCCACTATTTCCGCCGCCCTCGAAGCCATCGCCGATCCCGCTGGAAAGGGTGGCCTTGTCAGTTCGCGCCGCGCCGCCGCGCCCAAATTTTCAGAAGGGCGGGTGAGCCTGATCCTCGACGTGACAGGGCTTGCGGTGACGCAGCGTGAACTTCTCCCTGCAACGATTCGCGAAGCGTTGCTGCGGCTCGACGGTGTGACCGATGTGCGCATCGCGATGACGGCGGAAAAAACCGAGCGGCGGCTGATCGCGGTCGGCAGCGGCAAGGGCGGCGTTGGCAAATCGACATTGTCGGCCAATCTTGCAGTGGCGCTGGCGCGGCAGGGTCACAAGGTCGGGCTGATCGATGCCGATATTTACGGCCCGTCGCAGCCGCGTTTGATGGATACAGAAGGCGCCCGCCCGACCGCAAAGGATCAAAAGCTCGAACCGGTGCCAACGCGGTTCGGGGTGCCGATGCTGTCGATGGGGCATCTGGTGAAGGCAGGGCAGGCGATCGCGTGGCGGGGGCCGATGGCGGGCAATGCGCTGGGGCAGCTGATCGATGCCGATTGGGGCGAATGCAACATCATCATCGTCGATCTTCCGCCGGGAACAGGCGATGTGCAGCTGTCGATGATTTCGAAGCACAAGCCAGCCGGCGCGGTGATTATCTCGACGCCGCAGGATCTGGCGTTGATCGACGCCACCCGCGCAATCGATCTGTTCACTCAGGCCAATATCCCGATCATCGGCATCGTCGAGAATATGGCCGGATACCAATGCCCCAAATGCGGTGAGATTTCGGATCCTTTCGGCCATGGCGGGGCAGAAGCGGCGGCAAAGGATATGGATTTTGCGTTTTTGGGCCGTGTACCGCTCGACATCGCGATCCGCACAGCCTCCGATGCAGGCACGCCGCCTGCGGCGGGAACCGGGCCAGAGGCAACGGCGTTTATCGGTATTGCCAAGCGGATTGGCGCGTGGCTTGAAACGGGGAATTGAGATGCGCATTCTTGTCGCGGCACTGTGGCTGGCCCTCCCGATTGTCCCGGCGCTTGCGCAAGCGCCCGGGGAAAGGCCGCGTGAAACCGACAAAGCCGTGGGCGATGCCGTAACCCAGCCGTTGAGCGATACCAATTTGCGCCGCAAGGAAATTCCACCCGAACTCATTGCGATTCGCGATGACCCTTACGCGCTCGACGGTATCCGTACCTGCAACCAGATCATCGCTGCGGTCGGACAAATGGATGTTGCGCTCGGAGCCGATTTCGATCGCGCGGCCCCTGTCGACCGGCAAAAGACCGAGCGTCGCGCGGCCCGGGTGGCAGGCGGCGTGATTGGCGGGCTCATCCCGTTTCGCGGGGTGGTCCGTGAATTATCGGGGGCGAACAAGGCCGATGAGGAATATCGTCAGGCGTTTTATGCAGGCGCGGTGCGGCGTGGGTTTCTAAAAGGCTATGGTATGGCGCGACGGTGTGCGCCGCCGGGGCGTCCGCTGACCGCGCAGGAAAATGCCCGCGAGGCTGCGTTGATGATGGCGACCGATGCTGCCGACCGGTCGAAGCCGGAGGACAAAGACGATGCCGATCGCAAGTGATGCCGACATCGAGCGGCTGCTGACAACTGTCAACACAATCGCGATGGTCGGCGCATCGGACAATCCAGCGCGCGCCAGCCATGAAGTGATGCAGTTTTTGCAGAAAGCGGGCTACCGCGTGATTCCGGTTAACCCGGGGCTAGTGGGTCAGACATTGCTCGGCGAAACTGTCGCCGGCGCTCTCGCTGACATCGCCGAAGCCATCGACATGGTCGATATTTTTCGCAATTCGGACGCTGCCGGTGTCGTGGTCGATGATGCCATCGCAGCAGGTGCCAGGGCTGTGTGGATGCAGCTTGGCGTGGTCAACCACGATGCCGCCAATCGCGCCGAGGCTGCGGGCCTTCAGGTCGTCATGGACCGCTGCCCCAAGATCGAGATCGCCCGGCTGGGCCTCCCGCGCCGCCCCTAAAGCCGCCTTGCGTTGTCGCATCGCGCGCCAAAGACTATCCTCGGCAAAAGAGGTGGGGAGAATCGATCATGACAGGCAGCCGGAGCGACGATTTGTTCGTGTTCGACTGGATCGCTGAACACGCAACGCGCACGCCAGACAGGATCGCAACGGTTGATCTCGGCAATGGCAGGCGGCACAGCTACGCGACGATGCACGCGCGCGTTGCGGGGATTGCCGGGCATATGCGCGGGCTTGGCATTGGCAAGGGGGATCGCGTCGGGCTGCTGGCGATGAACAGCAGCGATTTTCTCGATATCCTGTTCGCGTGCTGGCGATTGGGCGCAATTTGCACCACGCTCAATTTCCGGCTCACTGCGCACGAACTGGCGTTCATGGTCAAGGATAGCGGGTGCGCGATGATGTTCCACGATGCCGATCTTGGGCCTGTCGTGGCGACACTGAAGGACATGACCGAAGTCGCGCACTGGATTGAGATTGATCCGATGGGCAAAGGCGGCGAACTCGAGGCTGCAATCGCCGGGGCAGCGCCAGTCTGGGATCAACTGCCGCAGACCGAAGCCGATCTGTGCATGATCATGTATTCATCGGGCACCACTGGCACTCCCAAGGGCGTGACGCTCAATCACGGACAGTTTTATTATGTCTCGCTGGGCGCGGCGTCTTCGACAGGCGCGTCGTCGGACATGGCGTCGCTGGTGATGCTGCCGCTGTTCCATATCGGCGGGCTGGTTGGCTACACAATGATTGCGCTGGCTTATGGCGGGACGGCGGTGATCGTCCGCACGTTCGAGCCGGGATCGCTGTTGGCGAATTTCAGCGATCCAGAACTTGGCATCACCCATTTCCTTGGCGTGCCAGCGGTTTTCAACGCCATGCGCGCGCATCGGGGTTTCGATACCGCCGATTTCAGCGCGATGAAGATGATGGCATGCGGCGCCGAAAGCGTTCCTGAAAGCCTGCTGCGCAGCTGGTACGATCGTGGGATCGTGATCCGAGACGGCTATGGCATGACCGAAACCTGCGCCGCCTGCCTGATGCTCGACGAACGCGATGTGCCGGGCATGATCGGATCGGCAGGCAAGCCCGTCCGCCATTGCGTGGCAATGATCGCGCGGGCCGACGGCAGCGAGGCCGATGTCGGTGAACTCGGCGAAATCTGGATGCGCGGAAAGAATATCACAGCGGGGTACTGGAACCGGCCTGACGCCAAT
>JANOQL010000457.1:0-5824 GCA_031414835.1 Sphingomonadales bacterium
TTTGTGGCGCTCGCCAGTCTCGCATTTGTGGCTGGCTATCCTTTCATGAAACGGATCACCTGGTGGCCGCAGCTTTGGCTCGGTCTGGTATTCAGCTGGGGGGCATTGGTCGGCTGGTTTGCCGTTGCGCCGGTTTCAGCCTCGATCCTGCTGTTATATGCTGGCACGATCTGCTGGATCATCGGCTATGATACCATCTATGCGATCCAGGATATCGAAGACGACGCCCTGATCGGGGTGCGTTCGACAGCGCGGCGGTTCGGCGATCATGTCCGCGGCGGCGTGGCTGTGTTTTATGCGTTGGCGATCATTCTGTGGGGATTGGCATTCTGGAACTTGAGGCCGCAGGTCATGGTGCTTCTACCGCTTTTCCCTGTGGCCCTGCATCTTGCGTCACAGGCCATTGCGGTTGACCGCAGCGACGGCGCAGCGGCGCTTCAATTGTTCCGCAGCAACCGATTTGCCGGGCTGCTGATGGCATTGGCGTGTCTTGTTGTCGGGGCCACTGCCTGAGCCTTGAACCTGCGTCACGCGGTGCTATGCGCTCAGTGATGCTTGACCCTTCAAATGCAGCCGACCGCGCAGCCCATATTGTTGCACGAGCAAAAAAATACGGTGCCGATGCCGCAGACGCGGTCTATTCGGGCAACGCCTCGTCACAGGTGCAGATGCGTCTTGGGGAGCTTGAGGATGTCGAAGGGTCCGAAGGCGAAGATGTTTCGCTTCGGGTTTTTGTCGGCAAACGATCCGCCAGTTCATCGACCTCCGATCTTTCTTCGCGCGCGCTGGATGCGCTTGCCGAACGCTGCGTCGCGATGGCACGTGAAGCGCCTGACGATCCCTATGCCGGGCTTGCCGATGCGGCGCTGCTGATGCGTGATGCGTTGCCCGAACTGGCGCTGTTCGACGACCGCCATGTCACGCCTGCCGAGCTTCGCGCGCTTGCCACAGCAGCTGAACAGGCTGCTCGGGCGGTTGCTGGCGTGACCAATAGCGAAGGCGGTTCAGCCAGCCAGTCAAAGGCAGTATTTGCGCTGGCCACCAGCAACGATTTTGCCCGCGCCTATGCAGGCAGCAGTTACAGCATCTCTGCGTCGGTGCTGGCTGGCAGCGGCGGAGCAATGCAGCGAGATTATGCCTACCACAGCGTTCGTGCCTATGCCGATCTTGAGGCGGCAGATCAGGTCGGAAAGCGCGCAGGCGAACGGGCAGTGGCACGGCTCAATCCCGTCAAGCTCACCAGCGGCCCGATGCCGGTTGTCTTCGATCCGCGCGCCGGGTCTTCGCTTCTTGGCCATCTGTCAGGGTCAATCTCGGGGGCGGCGATTGCCCGCAAGACGAGCTTCCTGATCGATAAGCTTGGCGAGATGGTGTTCGCCGATGGAATCACAATCGTTGATGACCCGCTGCAAATAGGCGGACTGCGATCAAGGCCGTTTGATGGGGAAGGGCTGCCAACGCGGCGCACGACGATTATCGATCGGGGGCGCCTGCCGGGATGGCTCATCGACAGCGCATCGGGGCGACAGCTCGGGCTGGCGCCGACTGGCCACGCGGCGCGCGGTGGCGGTGGATCGCCGGGAACGTCCGTGACCAATCTTTACATGGAGCCAGGCAGCGTGACTGCCGACGAATTGATTGCCGACATTGGCCTCGGCGTATATGTCACAGAACTGATCGGCATGGGCGTAAACGGGCTGACGGGGGATTATAGCCGGGGCGCCTCGGGATTTGTGATCCGTGACGGGAAATTGGCCGAACCGGTTGCAGAGATCACGATTGCGGGCAATTTGAAGGATATGTTCGCGGCGCTGATCCCTGCGAACAATCTTGTCATGCGTTATGCGGTCAACGTGCCCACGCTCAGGATCGAAGGCATGACCATTGCCGGAGACTGAAGCGCGGCTCGAACAGGTGGCAGCGGTCGCAGTCGAGGCTGGCGCGCTCGCCATGAAAAGCTGGCGCGGCGATTTCGAACAATGGGAAAAATCACCGGGCGATCCCGTCAGCGCGGTCGATTATGCCGTTGATGCTTTGATCAAGGAGCGGCTTTACGCGATCGATCCCGATGCGGGATGGTTATCCGAAGAGACGGCTGACAATGCCGAACGGCTTATGAAGTCGCGCGTTTGGGTGGTCGATCCGATCGATGGCACCCGCGATTTCGTCCGCGGGCGGCGCGGCTGGTGCGTTTCGATTGCACTTGTCGAAGGCGGACGCGCCGTGATGGGCGTTCTCGATGCGCCTGCGCGTGACGAACATTGGAGAGCGGCGGCAGGGCAAGGGGCAACGCGAAACGGCCTTGCAATCTGTGCAGGGAACCGCCGTTCGATCATCGGTGCACGCGTTCCTGCTGACAGCCTGCCGAAAACCGATGCCGATCTGGTCGCGGTCGATAAACCCAATTCCATCGCGCTCAGGATTGCGATGGTTGCAGCTGATGAGGCCGATCTTGTTGCGACCCTCCGCTGGGGCCACGAATGGGATATTGCAGCAGCAGCACTGATTGCCGAAGAGGCGGGGGCTGTTGTGACTGATGCCAAGGGCGCAGCAATCCGATATAATTCGACCAAGGCAGAAGCTTTTGGCGTGCTGGCTGCCGTAAAGGGCATTCATGCAAGCGCGACCGAACGGTTGGCCGAACGCGCAGCCAGGCTTTCGCTGCGATGACCGATCCGGTCAGCCTCAACCGGCTTTACGGGCGCGCCAAGGGTCACAAGCTCCGGCAGGGGCAGCAGGAGATGGTCGATGACATGCTGCCGGCATTGGCCGTGCCCGATGGCCCGCTCGACGCAAAAACGCTATTCGGCAAAGACATTCCGCTTGAATTCGAGATCGGTTTTGGCGGCGGCGAACATCTTGCCGATCAGGCGGCGATGCGGCCCGAACACGGCTTCATTGGTTGCGAGCCGTTTCTGAACGGCGTCGTCGCAGCGCTGGGCCATATCCGCTCTCGGCAGCTGGCCAATGTGCGGCTGCACATGGGCGATGCGCTCGACGTGCTTGGACGGCTTCCCGATGCGTCGTTGAGCAAGGTGTATCTTCTTCATCCCGATCCATGGCCCAAGGCGCGACATGCCAAACGCCGGATGATGAACCCAGGGCCGATTGCCCGGATCGCGGCAAAGCTCAAACATGGCGGCGAATTCCGCTTCGGCACCGATCACCCTGTCTATGTTCGCTGGGCAATGATGCAGATGCAGCACAGCGATGCGTTCGAGTGGCAGTGCAACAGCCCGCACGATTTTCTCACCCGTCCCGACGATTGGCCCGAGACACGTTACGAACGCAAGGCGCGTTCGGTTTTCGGGCACGACGTTTGGTATTTTCGATACCGGCGCGTGTGAACGCGACCCTTCAGGCGAGTGGCGGACTCCGGCGGAATACGATGCCTGCGCGGTCGGAGGCACGTTTCAGCGCCTGATCGTCGAGGCTGTCGATCCAGTCCTGGATGGCGCCGAAATCGGGTGGATCCTTGGCTTCGGGCGGTGGCACCTCGTTCAACATCTCGAAAAAGCCACGCACGGTTACCTCGAAATTGACAGTCACATGGCCGGTTATCGATTGACGTAGCCGACGGGCTTTGATCGCTTCGTAAAAAATGCGATCGCACAACGGTGCCACTTCGCGCGGCATCGTGCCCCACAACGGCAACGCGGCGAAACTGCCTTCGAGGAAGAAAAAGCAGCTCGTATCGACATGCCGCTCCACCGGCTCGTCGGCGAGTGGCATGATGCTGCCATCGGGCCTACAGAAGCGACGGAGCGCCACGACATAATCGCAGTCGATCGATCCCGCCCGCCAGCAGCTTTCGACATGATCAGGCTCATACCAATTGTCGGCGTCGAGCAATGCGAGTGCATCATATCCTTCGGCGATCCCGATCATCAGCCCCAGGCTGCGCGGTGTGTTGCCGAAATCGCCATGCGCCCTGTCGAGCCGCAAATGCCGCACGCCAAGAGTGTCGATCCAGTCAACTGCATGGCCGTCGGCGACGAGCAGGTGATCGACAGGGTGCGATTGCGCGGCAACGCTCGCGATGCACCGCTCAAGCGTGGCGCGCGCTTCCTTGTAATATGGCGTGACGACGAGCGTTCGTTTCGCCTCGATATGCGTCGCCGCAGTCATTGCGTCAGGCGTGCCGCATAGCGACGCACGCCTTCGGCAAGCGATGTTTGCGGAGACCAGCCGAGCCAACGGCGCGCGCGAACAGGCGCTCCCACGAACCGGGATGTATCATATTCGCGGGCGCGCCGTTCGACGATCGCGCTTGTGGATGTGGTCTCTTGCACGATCCCTTCGGCAATTTCGGCAAGGCTGGCCCCGGTTCCGCCGCAGATCAGGATAGGGCCGTCTGGCGTTTCACCATCGGCAAGGCGCTCTGCAACCGCAACAACGGCAAACACCGCATCGTCGATCCACGTTGGATCGACGATCGTGTGTGCGCCATTGAGGGTGAGGGGGCGATTGGCGAGCGCGCTCTGCATGAGTGCCGGGAACAGGCGATCGGCATGGTCGCCGACACCGCCATACACCGTCGAAAAGCGTAAAGAGGCAACGCGCAAACCGTTGGTTCCTGCGCGTTCGACCGCCGCCTCGGCAGCGACTTTCGACCGGCCATAGACGTTGATTGGGGCCACCGGAAAATCGTCGGCGACAGGAAGAACGGCAGGCTCCCCATACACTTCGCGGCTGCTCGCATAGATGAACCAAGGGCGCGATGCGACGTTGCAGCACGCCGCTGCCAGACGCTCGGTCATCAGTGCGTTTTCAGCCCAGCATTGCGCCGGTGCGCCTTCGCCCCATTTCACACGCGTCATGCCGGCAAAGTGGATGACGCCGTCGAAACCTCTGACCAGATGTTCTAGATCATCGTCTGCCGAAAGCGAATGCACGATGGAGTTCGCGCCGCCCGCAACACGGTCGAGCCCGGTTACGGAACGCCCACTGCTTTCCAGTTCGGCGCACAATGCTGTGCCGATCAAGCCGCCGCTACCAGTGACGAGAATTCCCGCCAACACCCGACTCCGATGCCATATGGAGCCGGGTGATTACGACGCAATGGTCGGCGATGCACTCATTTTGTCTGCCGCGGTCATGCGAAAATGCCGCAGAACTATCAGCCCAGCAGTTCCTGCTCGAGCTTTTTGGCCATATCTTCGATGTTCTCGGGCGGCCATCCGGGGATGTCCATGCCGAGGCGAAGGCCCATCGAGCTGAGCACTTCCTTGATCTCGTTCAAAGACTTGCGGCCGAAGTTTGGCGTCCGCAGCATCTCGGCTTCGGTCTTCTGAACCAGATCGCCAATATAGATGATGTTGTCGTTCTTGAGGCAATTGGCGCTGCGCACCGAAAGCTCGAGTTCGTCGACCTTCTTGAGCAGGAAGCGGTTGATCTGGTTGGTTTCGCCTGAAACATCGACATGCGACGAAGGCGCAGCCATCCCGATCATCGGGCTCGATGCTGCCATGCTGTCGTCGAAATGGACGAACAGCTGGAGCTGATCCTGAAGGATGCGCGCGGCATAGGCGAGCGCATCTTCGGGCGTCACGGTGCCATCGGTTACGATGGTCAGCGTCAGCTTGTCATAATCGAGTTCCTGCCCGACGCGAGTGTTCTCGACCTTGTAAGCGACCTGCCGCACTGGCGAATAGAGCGCATCGACCGGGATCAGTCCAATCGGCGCATCGGCAGGACGGTTGGCGGCGGCGGGCACATAGCCCTTGCCGCTATCGGCGGTCAGTTCCATGTTGATGACCGCACCCTGATCGAGGTGGCACAGCACCAGCTTGGGGTTCATCACTTCGATATCGCCGCTCACCGC
>JANOQL010000458.1:0-4257 GCA_031414835.1 Sphingomonadales bacterium
GTGGCGGCAAGCGCCACAGCCGTATGCACTGCCGTGGTCGATTTGCCGGTGCCGCCCTTTTCATTGGCAAAAACGATGAAATGTGCGCCCGCCATACAATCCCTTGACTTCATCACGGTGGCCAAACGGGCCTGTCAGGGCCGGATGGGCGTTGACCCGGACGGGCCAATCTTTTCTAACCGTTGCGGGTGATTCCGCCCTTTTGTCTCTATCGGAGCCATCAATCGCGTGCAAACCCTGCGTCAACTCCCCGCTTTGCGGAACTGCACATCGCTCTTCCGGCGTGAGGGTAAGACAATCGCGCTCGTTCCCACCATGGGCGCGCTTCATGACGGGCATATGGCGCTGGTGGATGTTGCAAGGCAGAACGCCGATGCGGTGATCGTATCGATCTTCGTCAATCCAAAACAGTTCGGGCCCAATGAGGATTTCGACGCCTATCCGCGGTTCGAAGAGCGCGATGCCGCGATGCTGGCAGATGCAGGAGTTGCGGTGCTGTGGGCACCCACACCCGATGTCGTGTATCCAACGGGCTTTGCGACGACGGTTTCGGTCGCCAAGCTGGGCGATGGTCTATGCGGGGCCGCACGACCCGGCCATTTCGATGGCGTAGCGACGGTCGTGGCCAAGCTGTTCAGCCAGGTTCAGCCCGATCTGGCGGTTTTTGGGGAAAAAGACTGGCAGCAGCTGGCGATTATCCGGCGCATGACGCGCGATCTCGATCTGCCGGTCGCGATATTGGGGGTGCCAACCTTGCGCGAGGCAGATGGCCTCGCGCTGTCTTCGCGCAACGCGTATCTGACCACCGAGCAGCGTGAAGCTGCGGTGGGGTTTCCTGCCGCGCTGTTGAAAGCAGTAAAGGCGCTCGAAGCCGGAGACGCAATTGCGCCCACAATCGATGCGTGTGTGCAGCAGATCATCGCCGCAGGATTCGATGCGCCGGACTATGTTTCGCTCGTCGATGCAGCGTCGCTTGAACCGCTGGAATCGCTCGATAGCGAGGCGCGATTGATCGCAGCAGCGAGGATTGGCAGCACCCGCCTGATCGATAATCATCCAGTTTCGCCGCGAAAGGCTAATCTGCGTTAACCATTTATTGACCATCAATGCCCGACACAGCTCCCATCAAGGGGTTGAAGGGGGTTTTGAGATGGCATCGAGTTACAAGTCCGCACAGTTTCTGGTTGAAAGCCGGATGGCCGATGCCTCGCGCGGCGATCCGCGCGCCTACTATGAACTTGGGATCGCCTATTCGGCGGGCAGCGACGGGATCGATGTCGATCTGATCCAGGCGCACAAATGGTTCAATCTTGCCGCAATTTCGGGCAATGAGCGTGGCCAGGAATGCCGCGCCGAAATCGCCGAAGACATGACGGCGCGTGAAATTGCCGAAGCGCAACGGCAAGCGAGATCATGGTTGCAAGCCACAACGCGCCAGGCGGCCTAAGGCACTGGCTACCCGCGTTTGAACGGACCGAGTTCGGTCAAAAATTCTTGGCTCTGCGCAATCGCCGCGCGCTCTCGCACCAGGAAATCGGAAATCGCTTCGCGAAACCCCAGATCGGGGATGAAATGCGCCGATCGCGTGATGATCGGCAGATAGCCACGCGCCAGTTTATGTTCGCCCTGCGCGCCGGCTTCGACCCGCGCCAAGCCCCGCGCGATGGCGGCGTCAATCGCCTGATAATAGCAAAGCTCGAAATGGAGGAAGGGCACGTCTTCGGTGCACCCCCAATAGCGACCGTACAGGGCGTCGCTGCCAATAAAGTTCAACGCACCTGCAATCGGCCGGCCGTTGCGAAGGCCTAAAAACAGCAACAGCGAATCGGCCATCGTCTTTCCGGCAATGCTGAAAAATTTGCGCGTCAGATACGGCTGCCCCCATTTGCGTGCGCCAGTATCCTGATAAAATTCCCAGAACGCGTCCCACTGGGTTTCGGTGATCTCGGCGCCCGGGATCGCGACAATCTCCACCCCGTCTTGTGCCCCTGCACGTTCCTTGCGGATCGCTTTCCGTTTGCGCGATGACAGCGAATCGAGAAAATCGTCAAAATCGCGATAGCCGCGATTGGCCCAGTGGAATTGAGTGGCTTCGCGGATCAGCCAGCCTGCGCGTTCGAAACGTTCAGTGTCGCGATCGTCGATGAAAGTGGCATGTGCCGAAGACAGATTGTGGCGGACGGTGAAGGTTTCCGCCGCTGCGATCAGTGCTGCGGCACTGGCTTCGTCCTGCGCAAGAATGCGGGGGCCGGGAACCGGAGTGAACGGTGCGGCGATCTGGAGCTTGGGATAATATCGCCCGCCAGCGCGCATCCACGCATCGGCCCAGCTGTGATCGAACACATATTCGCCCTGGCTATGGCTCTTGCCATAAGCGGGAAGGAAGCCGCTCCCGCATTCGAGCGCGACTGGCAACGGCTGCCACCCGCTGCCGGGGCCAACGCTGCCTGATTCCTCAAGCGCCGATAAAAACGCGTGGCTGACAAACGGGTTGCCCGCGCCCGTAGCAGCATCCCAGTCACGCGCATCGATCGCCGATACGCGATCGCCGATATGCGCGCTGGCCTGATCATCCGCGCTCATAAACGGCCTCATCGGCATGCGTTCGCGCAATGGCTTCATCGGCAGCACTACGGACCGTCCACGTCACGACGGGAAGCCCGCGATCGCGCTGCTGTTTTGCGAAATCCGAAGGCAGATCGCGCACGTCATAGGCCAGAAAATCGGGTCTCGCCCGCCACAGCGCTGCATGACGGGTCGCGCGCCCCCTCAGGTTGCGCAACCGCCCTGTGTCCTGCTGTTCGGTGACGACGAGCCCGCGGACGATGCGTGGGGCGTGATCGTGAAACCAGCGCCCGACCTGCGGGTTGAACGACATGACCGCAACCTGGCCGCGATAGCCTTCAAGCGCTCGGCGGACAGACAGGCACAGCACCCCTACCAGCCGGCCCAGCGCTTTGACTTCGATGAGGATGGGCACGCGTCCTGCAACCAGATCGAGGATTTCGCGCAGGCGGGGGATGGTTTCGGCGGTGCCGGTGAGCGTCAGCCGATCGCGCTCGGGGCCGAGCAGCGCATCGAACCGCCCAGTCCCGCCTGTCAGCCGTTCAAGTGTGGCGTCGTGAAACACAAATGCCTCACCCGCGCCGCACGCCTGAACATCGAGTTCGATGCCGTGGCCAGCAGCGATTGCGGCGACAAAAGACGCGCGGCTGTTTTCGACAATGGCCCCGCCGTGCAATCCGCGATGCGCAAACGGCTGCGCTTTCAGAAACGCAACCCGATTTGCTGCGGGCGGCGGCGCGATGGCCGAATCAAGCGGACTTAATAAGGACAATCGCATCGATCTCCACGGCCACCCCGAGCGGCAGGGTGGGGGCGCCGACAGCCGCACGGGCATGGCGGCCTGCTTCGCCGAACACATCGACCATCAGTTGCGAAGCGCCATCTGCAACCTTGGGCTGATCGGTGAAGCGCGGATCCGAATTGACGAACACGCCGAGCTTGACGATGCGTTCGACGCGTTCGAGCGAGCCGAGCGCCGCTTTCATTTGCGCAAGCAGCATCAGCCCGCAAGCGCGCGCGGCAGCCTTGCCGTATTCGAGGTCGCGATCTTCGCCCAATCGCCCGACCATGAGCTTTCCGTCGCTGAGCGAAACCTGCCCCGAAATGAACAGCATCCCGTTTGCCTCGACTGTCGGCACATAGGCTGCGACAGGCGCGGCAGGCGTGGGGAGGAATATGCCGAGTTCCTTCAACCGCAATTCGATGGTTTCGCTATGCGGTTCCGGATTCATCGTCAGCGGTTTGGGGTCGGTCATAACGGCACTCCTGCAAAACGGTCTTTAATCCAGCGCGTTGCGGCGGGCCAGTCATCGATGCGGGCATGGGCTGCAGACGGTGTCTTGATCCGGGGCGACAGTCGCGGTTCGCCAACCATGTGCAACCGGAAGACATCAGGCGCATGTTCGGCCACCGAGATATGGTTGTGCGCCAGATCGTCGACAAATACGACAACGCTTGCGCCATGATCGGCGACGATCTTCTTCAGCAGCTCGCCCTTGCCGCCCTGATTGGTGAAGACAGGAAATTCGACGCCAACAGCGCGAAGCTGTGCAATCCGGCGGTCGCGCTCTTCATCGGTCAGGTTGGTGAGCACCACCACATCGGCCTGCTCGGCAATCTGATGCAAGGCCTCGATAGCGCCTGCGATGGGATATTGGCGGTGCATTTCGGTTTCGAAAAAGCCACGCAGCA
>JANOQL010000459.1:0-1950 GCA_031414835.1 Sphingomonadales bacterium
AGGCCCGACCTCTAGGATGTCGCGTGCAAAAACCGGTAGCAGCGCTGTGGCCCCGGCCAGCAGCACCGCGAACAGATCGAGCGTGATTGCCGCCAACAAGAACCTGTCGCGCCACGTGTAGATCAGCCCGTCGATCATCTGACGCACGGGGTGGATGCGGCGGTCCATCGCTGGCGGGTGGACGGGCCGGATGAACGACAGCGCCACAATTGGAATCGCAAGCATTCCCGATGCAAACCAGTAGGCCAGCGGTCCGTCGATGGCGTAGAGCACCCCGCCAGCAGCAGGGCCGATCACCGATGCCGATTGCCACGCAATCGAGCTCATCGCGATGGCGCGTGGCAGCAGGTGAGCCGGGACGATATTGGGGGCGATCGCGCTCATCGCTGGCCCGATAAACACGCGAGCAACGCCGTGCGCTGCCGCCAAGGCGAACAGCAATGGCAGCGTCAGCACATCGGCCCATGTGGCCCAGCCAAGCGCGATGCACACGGCAAGATCGCCCAAATTGGCGATCCGCGCGACGGTGCGGCGCTCGAACCGGTCGGCAGCCCACCCTGCGACAGGCGTCATGATCAACAACGGTACGAATTGCGCGAGGCCGAGCAGCCCAAGCTGAAACGCCGCTTCGCGGGTCGTCATACCGTAATCGGTCCGTGCGACGTCATAGACTTGCCATGCGAGAACGACGACCATCGCCATTGTGGCCAGCACCGCACAGAAGCGGCTGATCCAGAACAGGCGGTAATCGGGAATGTCGAGCGGCGTGCGGGGTTCCATTGCAGTGCCCCTTTCCCGGCTTCACGCATCCGAAGCAAGCACCGATGCCGCAATCGTGTTGAAATCGTCTGGCAAAGCTGTGCGCGAGCGCATAGACATGCTGCAACAAACAGTCGCAGCAACACAGTTTCAGCGTAGTTCACCGCGTAAACTTCTGGCCGTCTTGGGGGGCGGCGCTGCAATTGGGGAACGGCATGGGGCCGGATATACCACCAGACAGCGACCGACGGTCCGGCATCCTGCCCGGGGATAGCGGACGCAAGCTCTATTGGCGGCTCGTCCTCCTTTATACCTACGGCACGCTGGCCGCCGTTGTCGTCACCTTCTCGCTTGTTGCGCTCGGGCTTGAACTGACGTGGCACCAGTGGACATTGTTTTTTATTCAAGTGCCATTTGCGGTCGCGATCTACACGATCCCCGACATCTGGCTCATCGGTCGGCAATACCGGCCGTTGCGCGAAGGGCTCGACGCCCTCGATCGTAGCGAAACCGATGACGTTGAGGCGTTGAGCAATGCGCTTGTCCGCGCGCTGAACCTTCCTTTTCTGTCTGCCATGCGAGTGACGTTCTTTCACGGGCCGCTTGCGAGCCTTGTGGTATTGCTCTGCACGCTTGGCACCGAGCCGATCTTCAAAGGCGGCTATACCGAATGGCAAGCCTATTCATTTGCAGCGACGGCACTGTTTTTCGCATCTCCTACTCATGCGATGTTCGAATATTTTGCGGTCAATCGGGAGCTGTTGCCGCATATTCACAGGCTGAATTCAATTCTCGGCAACAAACTGCCTACCGAACAGCATGAAAAACTGATTGCAGTCCCAATTCGCAGCAAGCTGCTGTATCTCGCCATATTCGTGACATCGATGCCACTGGTATTCTTCGGCATAACGATGGTGTTCAAGATCGAGCGGATGTTCGCGCAGCGTGGCATCGAAACCAGCATTTCCGAAATGTCATCGCTCTACGCATGGATCATTGGAATCGTGGTTGTCTGCGTGGCAGGCGCGGTCGTCATGTCGTTGCTGACGGCAAACGAAGTGTCGCGATCGGCCCAACGTCTTATTCTCGCGATGCGCCAGGTCGAAGCGGGCGATCTCGACAATGTCCGGCTCGATGTGATCAGCGCAGATGAATATGCCAATATCACTCAAGGCTTTCAGCACATGGTTG
>JANOQL010000460.1:0-1671 GCA_031414835.1 Sphingomonadales bacterium
ATGCAGACCGCAGGCGATGCCGCGATCCGCGCCAATGTGCCATCGGGAACACAAGGCGCGCTGGTATCGCTCGATCGCGACGGTGCGGTGCGGGCGATGGTCGGCGGAACCGATTATGTGACATCGATCTACAACCGCTCAACCCAGGCGGTCCGCCAGCCGGGTTCTGCATTCAAGCTGTTCGTGTTTCTGGCGGCGCTCGAAAGCGGCATGACGACAGCGACCAAGCTGGTCGATGAGCCGGTCGACATCAACGGCTGGAAACCGCGCAATTCGAACGGTGCATTTCGCGGCGAAATGGATTTGCGGACGGCGTTTACATATTCGGTCAATACGATCGCCGCCAAAATCGGGGCCGAGGTCGGCACATCGGCAATTGCCGGGATGGCGCAACGGTTCGGGATCACGACGCCTGTCAACACGCACCCTTCGATGGTGCTCGGCACATCGGACGTCCGCCTGATCGATATGACGCGCGCCTACGCCGCCGTATCGGCAAAGGGCGTGGCGATTTCACCTTACGGCATCCTGAAGGTCACTGATGACAAGGGCCGCATTTTGTATCGCCATCAGGCCGATATGTCGCGCGTGATCGTGCCGCCTTACGTCGCTGCCGGAATGACCGATCTGCTCCAGACCGCCGTCAGTGCAGGCACGGGGCGCGCGGCACAGATCGGGCGCCCCGTCGCGGGCAAGACCGGCACGACATCGTCGAACAAGGATGGCTGGTTCATGGGGTTTTCGAGCGGGCTGACCACAGGCGTGTGGATGGGGCGTGACGATGCGCGGCCGGTCCGCGGGCTTCAGGGGGGCACCGCGCCTGCGCGCGCGTTCGCCCAGTTCATGAGATCGGCAACAGCAGGCCGCCCGATCGAACAGTTCGATACCAAAGTCACGTTGCCCGAATGGCAGCTCGAGCCCGATGAAGAGGCGTATTTCGGCGATCCCGACGAAGCCTTTGTCGATGGCGATGGCAATCCGATCGGCACCAATCCCGATGTCGGCACGATGAAGACGCCCGAAATCGAAGTCGAGCCCACAACCGAAGACCGGCCCGAGGATCTGATTCCCGGCGTGCCCGAGCCGCAATAAACGTCAACTGCGGCCAAAGGCGTGCAGGCTGCTCCCGTGCGTCTTGAGCCAGCGATGCGCGGCTTTGGGATCGCCGTCGGTCAGCTGATCGGCGAGCGCGTGGAACGCCTTCCCATGGTTCATGTGCACCCGATGCGCCACTTCATGCGCGACGATGGCTTGCCGCACGAACGCAGGCGCAAGGATCAACCGCCAGCTGTAGCGGATCGCACCTGTTGCACTGCAACTGCCCCAGCGCGACACCGGATCGCCGACGCCAACCGCGCTGATCGTCACCCCCGCCTTGGCTGCGAGCTGCCGGGTTTCGGCGGTCATAACGCGTTTTGCCTGTGCCCGGAGATAGCGTAACAGCCTGGCCGCAAGCGTTTCCAACGGGCCGCCGATTTGCAATCTCGAACCCATTTTGCAGGGAACGCGCGAATGGCGGGCATCCCAATCGAGCCGGAGCTGTTCGTCGCCGACACCGATCAGCATCCCGGGAACGATCGGCTGCGGGTGTGGAAGTTTCGCCAGCTGCGCTTCGGCCCAGCTGCGTCGCGTCTCCGCCCATGCCAGTGCGGGGGAAAGCGCGGCGCGCGC
>JANOQL010000461.1:0-5366 GCA_031414835.1 Sphingomonadales bacterium
GCCGCAGGAGGAGCTCGAAGGGCTGATCGTCCATTGCGAACATTTGCTTGAGACCGGCAATTATTTCTGGCCTCCCGAACGCGCCGAAGCCACGCGGCTGACGATGCGCAGCGTGCTGACCAAACCGGGCTGGACCGCAGACGAAGTGCGCACGATGCGCGGGATGATCCGCACGATGGGCGATGTGCGCCGGAAACGGGTGCAAAAAACCGATTGATTGCTGCGCCGCATCATTGATATGCTGTGACAGTTGTTAAGGAGTTCAACCCATGCTGGTTTCTGCCTCGATGGTCATAGCAATGCTAGCCGATGCTGCCACGGCTACGCCCAAGAAAGATAAAAACGATCCTGACCGGTTGATTTGCCGGAAGGAACCGCTGATCGGATCGCTCACAAGATTCACGCGGACGTGCCACACCAAGCGGGAATGGGAAGAAATGGGCAACGCCGCGCGCCGCGATCAGCAGGCCTTGCGTGAACGCTCGATGTCCTCGAGTTCGAACTAAGGAATAGTAATGCTGATCACAGCCGGAGCGTTCGCATTGGCGCTCGCAGCCAATGCTACGACGACCGAAATGGCACCGAGGCGTTCGCCAAATCCCGATAAGCTGATCTGTCGGCGCGACCTCGAAACAGGTTCGCTCGTCAAGATGCGGCGGACGTGCCATACAAAACGCGAATGGGAGGAGATGGGTAATGCGGCTCGTCGTGATGCTCACGCCATTCAGGAAAAATCGTTGATTGCTACTGGAAGATGATGGCGGACATCTGCGTGGCGTCACAGTCCTGGGCAGTTTCAATCTAACAGACTTCACGCGCTTTTGGGCCATTCGGCTTGACTCTGGTGCGGCTGCCACTAAGGCCCGCGCCTTCGCAATTGACCCTGCACTCCGGTGAAGCAGGTGTCCGGCCATCGACTCCGTTCATCCTGAGCGCGTCGAAGGATCGCGCGGTTCCGGTTCACGGGTGGCAATTTTGCCGCCCACAGCAGTTGAAGGACAGACTATGTCAAAGCGTCAGAGCGCCAAGTATAAACTCGACCGCCGGATGGGTGAAAACATCTGGGGCCGCCCCAAATCGCCTGTCAACAAGCGCGAATACGGACCCGGTCAGCACGGCCAGCGCCGCAAGGGCAAGGTTTCCGATTTCGGCATTCAGCTCCGCGCCAAGCAAAAGCTCAAGGGCTATTATGGCGACATCACCGAAAAGCAGTTCAAGCGCTGCTACCAGGAAGCCGACAAGATGAAGGGCGATACCAGCCAGAATCTGATTGGCCTGCTCGAACGCCGCCTCGATGCGATTGTCTATCGCGCCAAGTTCGCACCGACGATCTTTGCCGCGCGCCAGCTCGTCAGCCACGGCCACATCCGCGTCAACGGTGTGAAGTGCAACATCGCCTCGCGCCGTGTCGATATTGGCTCCGAAATCACGCTGAGCGGCAAGGCGCAGGAAATGGCGCTGGTGATCGAGGCACAAAGCCTGCCCGAACGCGACATCCCCGAATATGTGGCAACAGACGGTGCCGCGAAGGTGACGTTCACCCGGGTGCCGACGCTCGATGAAGTGCCGTATCCGGTGAAGATGGAGCCCAATCTGGTCGTCGAATTCTATTCGCGCTGATTGAATGGCCGTGCGTGGCGCGGCTCGATAGTGAAAATCGCTAACGGCGCTGGATTGCCTCCTGCGCCGTTGTCGTTTTTGGACTATTGTCCCGATAGAAACGCGGCGCTTTTCTTGAGCATATCTGCGCGGACCGCAGAATCGACGAGGCTGTGCTCAAGGCCTGGATACTCGATAAGTTCAACGCGCTTGCCCGCCGCTTTGAGCTTTTCGGCCATAATCCGCGACTGCCGGATCGATACGTTCACGTCCATATCGCCATGAAACATCAACACCGGCGCAGTGATCGAGACGGCATTCTGGGCAGGTGACCCTTCAGCGATTTGCGGCCCCGAGCCGATGAAGCGTTCTTCGACCCTGCGGTTGAACGAATTGCGTGCATCGCGTTTGAGATTGGCAAGGTCAGTCACAGGGGCCACGGCGACAACGCGCTTGAACAGCGATGGGTCGAGTACCGACGCCTGAAGCGCTGCATATCCTCCATAG
Organism: Sphingomonadales bacterium; assembly: GCA_031414835.1. Taxonomy (GTDB): domain Bacteria; phylum Pseudomonadota; class Alphaproteobacteria; order Sphingomonadales; family Sphingomonadaceae; genus Aquisediminimonas. The sequence continues at coordinate 2,107 of JANOQL010000461.1, forward strand.
GACCAACCGAAAATTGTCAGCTTTTCGGGATTGGCCGTGCCATTTGAGACAAGCCAGCGACCTGCTTGGGCAACGTCGCCGATCGAAGTGCGCCACGATTGAAACCCGTTCTGTTGATACCAAGCGTCGCCATAGCCGCTCGATCCCCGAAAATTGGGCTGGATGACGGCAAATCCGCGGTTGGCGAAATATTGTGGAAGGAAATCGAAACCCCATTCATCGCGCGACGACGGTCCGCCATGCGGGATGACGATTGCGGGAAGGTTCTTGCCATCTGAACCCGGTGGAAGGGTCAGATAAGCAGGGATCATTGTCCCGTCAGCGGCAGGATAACGGATCGGCTTGACCGGCGACAAAGGGGTTGATGCCAGTTGTGGGCGCACAGGCTGTATGGGCTGAAGCTTCTTTGCCGTCCGGTCGAACAGATAATAAGTTCCCGGTGCGGTATCGCTGCCCGACCAAATCAGAAATTTGGTTTCATCGTCGCTGGCATCGACAATTTCGATAAGCGGCTGGCCAGCCAGCACTTTGCCCAACGATGTCACAAGTTTCTTGATGTCGGGATCGAAATAGACTGTTTGCCGTTTTTCGGTTGCAAAACTGGCACCGACGACCCGGTTGTGCCGCCCGATCCGCATCAGCCCATCAACATCGACATCGGGTCGTTGAAGGATAATAGTTTCTGTCTTGTCTGGCGTCAGAGCAACTGAGACTAGCGCCTGCCGCCCATCGATCTTGCGAAAGCCGTAGGCGATATCCTTGGCATAATCGACGGTATAGGGATTGAATCCCGCGCCGCCTTCATAGTCATAAGTTGACAAAGCCTGCCAATCCCGGCCGCCTTTGGGGCGGAACCGGTAATCGACCTTGCCTGCTGCGTAGCCCACGGCATTTTGAACGACCAATCCGGTAATGCGAACATTGCCATGGCCATCGGTGATGAACTCAGTGGCGTTGGTTCGCGGTGTTTCGACCCGCTTCGATGCACCCGTAAGCGAGTTGACGAGGTCGACACCCATGCCCTGATCGGTCTTCGAAATCAGCGAGTTGACGTTGGCTTCGGGCACATAGGCACGCATCATCAAAACCGACATATCGTCGCCCGGCGAATAGTCGATAATCCCGCCTCCGCGAAAATCGGAATAGAGCGCATTTTCTTCCTGACGTCTGCTGAGCAGCTTCAGATTTCTGCCGTCCGCGTCGAGCGCGACAACGCTTGAAAACCCGTAGATATCTTCGCCGCGCGCTTGCAACCCGCCGATCAGACATGCGAGACGAGTATTAGAAACCCATTCGCATCCATAAAGCCGTTCAGGGTTACCTGACGTTTTGAGAGCTATTTTCGGCACTGTGCTAACGGCGGTATCAAGGGTGTAAAGAAACGAACCTTGGCCTGTCGATGGCCCGACAAAAGCGATCTTGGTGCCATCGGGCGAAAGTGCCGCTGCTCCCATGGCTTCACGTGATCCGAATGCCTTGGCGGCGTCTTCGACACTTTGTGCCGATGTTGCCGACGCCATCAGTATTGCAACGCTCAAAGCCACTAACCGCATCGCCAAGTCCTCCTGTCAATCGTGTCGCGTTGTCACAATTTTGCACAGCCGTAGCAAGCCCGCTTCCGCGCGCGACAAGCTCCCCTCAATCATGCCCCCTAGGCTCGGGGTGAATAATCACCTCGGTGGCTGGAAATTCGGTCATCAGCTTTGCCTCGAGTTCATCCATCGCGTCATGGGCGTCGCGAACCGTCATTTCGGGATCGACCCAGATGTGAAACTGGACGAAATCCTGCGCGCCTGACGATCGCGTGCGCACGTCGTGAATTCCGGTCAGTTCGGGGTGGCTTCCGGCGACGGCCATGAACCGCGCGCGTTTGTCTTCGGGCCATTCGCGGTCCATCAGCTGATCGACGGCGTGGCTGGCAATCTCCCGGACATGCCAGATCAGCCAGAGGGCGATTCCGACGCCGAAAACCGGATCCGCGCCGCGCAGCCCCAGCATCGTATCGAGTACCAGCGCCGCGATCACCGAAGCGTTGAGCGCCACATCGCTCGAATAATGGACATGATCGGCGCGGATCGCGACCGATCCTGTCCGGCGAACAACCGACCGCTGATAGGCGATCAGGACCAGAGTGGCGGCAATCGCGACAATCGAAACCCCGATCCCGATGTCGGGCCGATCAGGGCTTGCGTCGGTGCCGATCCGGCTGATCCCGCGCCACCCGATCGCGATGGCCGATGCGATGATGATGCCCGATTGAAATAGGGCCGCCAACGCTTCGGCCTTGCCATGGCCATAACGGTGCTGCGCATCGGCGGGCTCTGCCGCCAGACGCACTGAATAGAGCGTGACGAGCGAGGCAATGATATCGAGCCCTGTATCGGCGAGCGAACCGAGCATCGCAACCGAGTGCGTTTCCCACGCTGCCCAGCCTTTCAGCCCGAGCAGGAACAGCGCCATCGAAACGCTCGCGATGGCCGCACGCTGGGTCAGCGTCGAACGCGCGTCGCCATGTGTATGTCCGTGATGGCCATGGCCATTGCTCATGGATACAGCAGGCCTTCTTCCCACCCGCCCTTTTCAGGCAGGAACAGGCGGCGTTCATGGAGGCGATGTTCGCGGCCCTGCCAGAATTCGATCCGGTCCGGCACCACGCGAAAACCCGACCAGTGCGGCGGACGTGATACAGGCTGGCCCGCGAAGCGCGCTTCGACCTCTGCAAACCGCGTTTCGAACGTGGCGCGCGTATCGAGATGGCGCGACTGATCCGAAGCCCATGCACCAAGCTGCGAATCGCGGCCACGCGTGGCAAAATATGCGTCCGATTGTGCGTCGCCAACCGGTTCGACGCGGCCTTCGATGCGGATCTGGCGGCGCAGCGATTTCCAGTGGAACAGCAATGCCGCCTGCATGTTGGCCGCCAGCTGCTGGCCTTTGTCACTGCCCTGATTGGTGTAAAAGACAAATCCGTCAGGGCCGTGCCCCTTGAGCAGCACCATCCTTACAGATGGCTGGCCGCTTTGACCCGCAGTCGCCAGCGCCATCGCGTTGGGGTCGTTGGGCTCGGTCGTTTTGGCTTCGGCGAACCACGCATCGAATAGGGTGAAAGGGTTATCTCGCATGATTGCGGCCTTACGAACACTGGCGTCTTGAATCCAGCACGACTTGTGGAAATCGCGTGTCTATGGTCTCGATACCAGCCAAGGGGATTCGTAACGCCATGCCAGCCGGCAACCGCAGACAGCGCAAGCGCGCCGATG
>JANOQL010000462.1:0-4014 GCA_031414835.1 Sphingomonadales bacterium
GCAATGCAACAGGGGCAACGATGCGCACTCCGTTCCCATTTTCCGCCATTGTCGGCCAATCCGAAATGAAGCAGGCGCTCTTGATCGCCGCGGTCGATCGTTCGCTTGGCGGGGTGATGGTGTTCGGCGATCGCGGGACGGGGAAATCCACAGCCGTCCGTGCTCTGGCATCGCTGCTGCCGCCGATCAAGGTCGTTGCAGGGTGCCGTTATGGATCGCACCCCGATGAGATCGATCGCAGCCCCGATCATGTGCCAGGGGCCAAGGTCAAAGCCGTGACCGCCGCTGTGCCGTTCGTCGATCTGCCATTGGGCGCGACCGAAGACCGCGTCGTCGGTGCGCTCGACATCGAACGCGCGCTGGTTTCGGGTGAAAAGGCGTTTCAGCCTGGATTGCTGGCAAAGGCGCATCGCGGGTTTTTGTATATCGATGAGGTCAATCTGCTTGAGGATCACATCGTCGATCTGCTGCTCGATGTGGCAGCGTCTGGCGAAAATCTGGTCGAGCGCGAAGGGCTGAGCATCCGGCATCCGGCGCGGTTCGTTTTGGTGGGCAGCGGCAATCCCGAAGAGGGCGAACTCCGCCCGCAATTGCTCGACCGGTTCGGGCTGTCGGTCGAGGTCAAGACGCCGACCGACATTGCCGAACGGATTGCGGTGGTGAAACGCCGCGACGCCTATGAACGCGATCCAGCGGCGTTTTGCGAGGAATGGCGCGCGGCGGATGAAGCCGTGCTGGCACAGCTTGCGTCGGCGCAAAAGCGGCTGGCCAAGCTCAAAACGACTGACTCGATCCTCGAACGCGGCGCGCAACTCTGCATGGCGATCGGTGCCGACGGGTTGCGCGGCGAACTTACTTTGCTCCGCGCGGCGCGGGCGCTCGCGGCGCTAGAGGGCAAAAAGGCCGTGACCAACGCGCACCTTTCAGCAGTCGCCCCGATGGCGCTCCGGCACCGGCTGCGGCGCAATCCGCTTGATGACAGTGGGTCGACTGTCCGAATCGAACGCGCAATCGAGGCGCTGGGGTGACCGACCAAGGCGCGGCAGCATGGGCCGATGCCTGCCTTGCCGCTCAGCTCTTCGCCGTCGATCCGCATCGCATCAAGGGCATCCGCCTGATCGCGCGCGCAGGGCCAGTGCGCGATCGCTGGCTGGCCATTTTGAACGAGTGTCTCGAGGCGGTTCCGGTAAAGCGCATCCCGCCCAATATCGATGCAGATCGGCTGATCGGCGGGCTCGATCTTGCCGCGACTTTGTCGTCGGGCCAAGCACAGGTGCAGGCCGGTGTGCTGAGCGAAGCGGATCGCGGCGTGGTGATCGTGCCAATGGCCGAACGGATGGCGTCGCATGTCGCGATGACGCTCGCGGCGGCACTCGATGATGGGGAAATCGCCGTCGAACGAGACGGGTTGGCCATGCGGCTGCCCGCGCGCATCGCGGTCGTTCTGCTCGATGAAGGCGAGGGCGATGAAGCCCCGCCTGCTGCTTTGATCGAACGGATCGGAATCACGATTTGCCTTGATGGCGTGGCGATTGCGGACACCGATCTGTCGGAACAGCCCAGACCGCTCATGTCGAGCGAAGTCGAGACACGTTCGCGCGCGCCCCAGCCTCTCGACTTCGCTCGAGGGGAGCGGGGGGGACTGAGAGGCGCGGCTGGTCGAACCGACGCGACCGAAGCCGTCACCGCCCTTTGCGAAATGGCCTTCGCACTTGGGATAGACAGCGCACGAGCGCCGTTGCTGGCGCTGGCAGTTGCGCGCGCATCGGCGATCGATGATAACCAGACTACGATAACCGAAGATGACGTCGCTACCGCGATGCGGCTGGTGCTGATGCCGCGCGCGCGGCGCTTTCCCGAACCGCCCGAGGATGAAGCCCCCGAAGAGGCAGCGGCGAACGATCCGCAGCCTGATACCCAAAGCGATGGCGAAATGGGCGAACTCGCCGAACGTGTGGTCGAGGCGGTGCGCGCGCAACTGCCCCCCCATGTGCTTGCGGGATTGGCGCAGGCGGCATCGCGCAATCGCCAGTCGCAATCGGGGAAGGGGGCGGCAGGCGTGCGCAAATCGCTGACGCGGGGCCGGCCGATTGGTGTCCGTCCGGGCAAGCCGGGGGCAGGCGCGCGGCTGCATTTGATCGAGACGTTGCGTGCTGCTGCCCCTTGGCAGTCGATGCGTCGAACTCAAGGACCAATTCACGCAAACGCGCCGATGGTCCGCGTCCGCCCATCCGACTTCCGCGTCCGGCGCTTTGCCGAAAAATCCGAAGCCACGCTGATTTTCGTGGTCGATGCGTCGGGATCTGCAGCGGCGGAACGGCTCGCCGAAACCAAAGGCGCAGTCGAACTGCTGCTCGCCGAAGCGTATGTAAAGCGAACGCAGGTGGCGCTGGTGGCATTCAGGGGGGAGGGGGCCGAAATCGTCTTGCCGCCAACGCGGTCGCTTGTTCGCGCCAAGAAAATCCTCGCCGATCTGGCTGGCGGTGGCGGCACGCCATTGGGGGCCGGGATCTTTACCGGGCAATTGCTCGCCGATGCAGAGCGCGGACGCGGGCGGACGCCGTTCACGATTTTGATGACCGATGGCCGCGCCAATGTGGCATCGACCGGCGTGAAGGCTGATGCGACCGGCGAGGCCGATGCCGCCGCAACACGTTTTGGGCTGTCTGGCCTGAAATCGGTGCTGATCGATATCTCCGCCCGCCCGCGTGACGATGCGCGCCGGATCGCGAACGCAATGGGAGCGACCTATGCGCCCTTGCCCCGCGCCGATGCGCAGGCGATGCGCGCCATCGTGTCCGCCGCACAATGAGCCGCCCCGACTGGACCCGCGACGGCGCGCGCTGGCCGCACCGCGAAGCGAGCCGCTTTGTCGAAGCAGGCGGCTTGCGCTGGCATGTTCAGGTGATGGGCGACGGGCCAGTTGCTCTGCTGATCCATGGCACAGGCGCGGCGACGCACAGCTGGCGCGGACTGATGCCGCTGCTCAGCCAGCGGTTTCAGGTCGTGGCAATCGATTTGCCGGGGCATGGATTCACCAGCACGCCGAAAACAGGCGGATATGCGCTTCCCGAAATGGCCGCCGGGATCGGGCAATTGCTTGACGCGTTGGAGGTCAAACCCGCGCTCGTGATCGGGCATTCGGCCGGGGCAGCAATTGCGGCGCAATTGTCGCTGACTGGTGTGACCGATTGCCCCATCGTGGCAATCAACGGCGCGTTGCTGCCGTTTCCGGGTGCGGCCAAGGTGATTTTCCCGACAATGGCGAAAGCGCTGTTCCTCAACCCGATCGTGCCGCGCCTGTTTTCGCTTCAGGGGCAGAGCCGCCGTCTCGTCAAAAACTTTCTCGAACGTAGTACTGGTTCGGTGATCGATGATGACGGCGCACGAGCCTATCAATCGCTGTTTGCGCATTCGGGCCATTGTGCTGCCGCACTCGGGATGATGGCCTGGTGGAATCTCGACAGGCTCGATGCGCAGCTCGACAAAATCGATGTGCCGCTGCTCTTGCTCGCAGGAGACCGCGATGCAGCGGTGCCGCCGTCGGTATCGGATCGCGTGGCAAAGCGGCTGGCGAGGGCTGTGATGGTGCGGCTGGCGGGGTTAGGGCATTTGGCACATGAGGAAGCGCCGGAAGTGGTGACGGCAGCGATTTTGGAATGGTGCGATGCTCGTGTTATGCGATCCGCAGAGAGGGGATAGCCAATGATCGATCCCAAATATTACGGCCTCATCGAGATGGCATTTTTCGGCATTGTCGTTCTGGGCTTTGCCGGGTGGCAGCTGTGGACCGTGCGCGATGCAGGCACCACCAAAGCCTTACCAGAAGATGCGCGGCATCCGGAAGGGGAGCATCGCGCGGACGATCGGTGAACGCAGCCGTTCGAGCGACAGGCTTTCGTGCACCGCGTCTGCCGCCTGCCCGAACATGTGCGTCGAGAGCGCCGTCCGCGCATAGAACGGCGTATCTTCCCACGTCTTGCGGATCGTGACCTTCGATCCTTCATCAGCGCG
>JANOQL010000463.1:0-5195 GCA_031414835.1 Sphingomonadales bacterium
GTCGACGATCTGGCAAGGTCAGCCAGTGCGAAGGCGCGCCCTGCATTCTCGGCATTTGACGCCCTTGCGCAGACAGCAATGGCGGCAAACAACGATGCGCCTCGATACGTCGCGTAGTCGGTGAACTCTGCTTCCGTTTCCGGCCCGGGCGGAAGTGCCATCGCCCACCCTTCTGCTATATCGGCCAGCATTGCGCCTTCAACCTGACTGTCCAGCACCAAAGAACGACATCGCATCAGCAACGGGTCGGCAGGTTCTGCGGCTGCGCGCAATCCTGCTAACTGGTCGCGCCACCACACCAGCCGGATGGCAGCGAACTGCGGCTCCTTTGCAGAAGCGACGATTTGCCCGAGCCTTTGATCGAGTGCGAACAGCGTTTCGAATGCCTCCCTGTGCCCTGCTGGAGCATAGTTCAGCGCGAGCGCGACATCGTCGGCAAGGGCTTCGCGCGACCCCGCTGCACCATCCTCAATCATGCGAAAACCGGTTTTCGTGGCAAACGAAGCATTAACTCTCTCGATTCAACAGGCGTTAGCCACGGTTGGGCCAAAGCGGCCTCATGGACAAGATACGCACACATCGATCGCCAGACGCAAAGGCGTCAACCGCTCGCCGCAGCCTCCTTCGCAGGATCGCTCGCGATACGGCAGGCAACACGCTGATGCTCGTCGCAGCGGGCACCATTCCGCTTGTCGGGATGATTGGTGCTGGCGTCGATGTCAGCCGCACCTATCTCGTCAAATCGCGATTGCAGCAGGCGTGCGATGCTGGCGTTCTGGCGGGGCGTAAATACGCCACCAACGCGAGCTTCGATACGACCGCGCGTGGCAAGGCCGATGCGTTCTTCAATAACAACTTCCCGTCAGGAACATTCGGCACCAACAACATCGAATTCGTGCCAACGCAAAATGGCGAAGGCGAAATCGTCGGAGTCGCCAAGGCGCGGGTGCCGATGACGATCATGACCGCTTTCGGCACCAGCCACACCGATCTCGAAGTCAAATGCGATGCGCGGCTCGATATCGGGAATGTCGATGTGTCGCTTGTGCTTGACGTTACAGGCTCGATGGGTGCGTCTCTCGGAAGCGGAACGCGGATCAGCGAACTGAAAAAAGCAGTCATCAACTTTTACGACATCCTGGGTCCGGGCGATCCAGCCAAGGGCCGCATCCGCTATGCAGTCGTGCCATACAGCACCAACGTGAACGTAGGATATTCGATCCCTCCGCAGTATCTGATTGGTGGCACGGGGGCAGATAGCTATTCTTATCAATCTCGTGTCGCGAACATGACGGTGCCGACCTACTCGAGTGGGCCAGTGGTCAATCTTCCCAACGAAGTCTTCAATAGCGGTGCTTCAATATCGACTTCCGATTGCAGCAAATATGGCAACAACGCTTCGTTCACCGGGTTCACAGGTGGCACGAACCCCGTGGTTACAGGTGGCGCGCCACCTGCGCCGAGAACATCGATCGCCTATTCGAACAACGCAACAGGGGGGGTCGATTGGGGCTATTCGGGCGCCGCAGACACGACAGGCACATCGCGCAGCTGTCGGCGGAAGGTAAAATCTACCGCGCAAACGTTCCTTGGTTTCGGACAGGACACCGCCAACCGGTGGACCTATCGCCAGCAAGACGTCAGCATCGAAGGCTTTGCCGAAGGCGATAATGTCCAAATCTATACCGGTGGCAATCTTTCAGCCTCGCAAACCGTTCCCGATCCTAAGGAATACGACATGCGGGAACTGGTCGAAGTTGCCGGATCGACAGTGCCGGGAACGTCGATGCGCTGGAACGGGTGTATCGAAGAAGTCCAGACATCGGACGATGTTACGCCAACGACTCCTGTCGACACATTGCCAACAGGCGCGTTCGATCTCGACCCCAATCACATTCCAAGCAGCCGTGAAACCCGCTGGCGTCCGGCGTGGCAGGAAATCATCTATTATCGCGCCATCTCTGGCGATGCGACGAGCGGCACCAAAGAGCCGAACAGTCGTTGCCCGGCAGAGCCAGCGCGTCGCTTGATGGAATATACGTCCATCGATTCCCCGCCAACTGGCTTTGCCACCCTCACGTCGTTCCGCGACTATATCAACAGCCTGTCGCTTTCAGGCGGCACGATGCACGATATCGGCTTTATCTGGGGCGCGCGATTTGTTTCGGGCGATGGCATTTTCGCCGCCGACAATCCTGATTCGTGGAATGGCGAACCTGTGACGCGGCACATCATTTTCATGACCGACGGTGAAATGAACGCTCATAATCAGCAATATGTCTTCCATGGCTGGAACGACCTTGATGAGCGCGTGGCACCACGCGGCACCAGCAAGTCGCAAATCGATGCGACTCACAATCGGCGTTTGCGAATCATGTGCGAACAGGCACGTCAGGCCAAAATCACCGTATGGATGATCGCTTTGCAGGATCCTGGATCGACCGATGATTTCACTGACATGCAGGCCTGTGCTGCGACGCCGGATCACTTCAAGTTTGTCGATTCGGCGGACGATCTCAACAACGAGTTCCGTCGCATCGCATCGAATATCGCTGACCTGAGGCTCACACGATGATCGTCACAATCGCACAACGGCTCCGTCGCGAAAGCGATGGCACCACATTGATGGAATTTGCCATCCTCGCGCCAGTCTTCCTGACGCTGCTGATGGCGGTGTTCGATCTCGGCTATCGTGGCTTCATCCATTCGACGCTGCAAGGCGCTGTGCACAAGGCGGCACGTGATGGCACACTTGAAAATGGCGGTGCTGCAGGGTTGTCACTCGACGCAAAGGTGCGCAATCTGGTCAGCCCAATCGTCGCCAACGGCGTCTTCACGTTCGATCGCAAAAACTATCAGAGCTTTACCCGCGCCGGTGCGCAGGAGAAGTTTACCGATTCGGATTCGGATAACATCCGCGATGCCACCGAATGTTTCGAAGATGAAAACAACAATGGCACATGGGACGCCGATTCCGGCCAGGCCGGACAGGGCGGCGCAGAAGACATTACCAAATATAATGTCACGCTCGAATTCCCGCGGATTTTCCCACTTTATGGGATGCTCGGATGGTCGGCTAACCAGGTTGTTTCGGCCACCACAGTCATCCGGAACCAGCCCTTCGATAATCAGGCCGCGCGCCCAGCTACGGTGGTTTGCACATGATCCGATCTTTTCCCAAACTGGCCAAAGCCATTGCGCGTCTGCGTGACGATACGTCGGGCGTTGCGTTGCTCGAATTCGCCTATGCTCTGCCATTCCTCGTCACGCTCGGCGGGTTCGGGCTTGAAATGACGCATCTTGCCAGCACCAACTTGAAGATTAGCCAGGCCGCAATGGCGCTCGCCGATAACATGTCGCGTGTCGGTGAAAACTCGAATCTTGCTGCAACGCAGATCCGCGAGTCAGACATCATCGACAGCTTCATCGGGATCAAAAAGCAGACTGAAGGCCTCGACATCGGAACGCGCAGCCGCGTCATCCTATCGAGCCTCCAGCAGAACCCTGACGATGGCCAGTGGATCAAATGGCAGCGCTGCATGGGGACAAAGGCCGTCGTTGGCAGCTATGGCGCGCAGAATACAGGCGCCACGGGCAACGGCTTCCCCGGCATGGGTCCGCCAGCCGCGCGGATCACCGCACCACCGGATTCGGCTGTGATGCATGTAGAGATTTTCTACGATTATCGATCGCTGTTCACCACCATGTTCATCCCGGCGCGGACGATGCGTTATGAAGCTTCGTTCATCGTCCGCGATTCACGCGATCTAGCAGGGCCCGCAAACGGCGATGGTGTTTACAATCCAGCGCCTGTCGCCACGAAATACAGCTGCAACCAGTATAATACCGGTCCTGCTGCGTAATCAGCGATAACAGACGGCTTTGACCGCCGCGACAATGCGGGGGACATCGATAATTGCCAGTTTTTCGAGGTTTGCGGCGTAGGGCAAGGGAACGTCCTCGTCGCAAACCCTGCCAACCGGTGCATCGAGATCGTCAAAGCCCTTGTTCATGCAGATTGCGATGATTTCGGATGCAATCGAACAGGTCGGCCAGCCTTCTTCGACCACGACCACGCGGTTTGTGCGCTTGAGGCTTTCGAGCACGGCGGCGTCATCGAGCGGGCGCAACGTGCGCAGATCGATCACTTCGGCATCGATCCCTTCGCCTGCCAATTGCTCGGCGGCTTCGAGCGCCAGCCCCACCCCGATCGAATAGCTGACCAGCGTGACATCCTTGCCGCTCCGCATCGTCCGCGCTTTGCCGATGGGCAGCGTGACATCGCCATCGGGCACCTGGAACGTCCGACCATAAAGCAGCTCGTTCTCTAGGAAGACAACCGGATCGGGGCACTGGATTGCAGCTCGGAGCAGCCCCTTCGCATCCGCTGCGTCATAAGGCGAAATCACGATCAGCCCGGGAACGCTCGCATACCACGGCGCATAATTCTGGCTGTGCTGCGCACCGACCCGGCTCGCAGCCCCGTTCGGCCCGCGAAACACGATCGGGCAGCGCATCTGCCCGCCTGACATATAATTGGTCTTGGCTGCTGAATTGATTACGTGATCAATGGCTTGCATCGCGAAGTTGAATGTCATGAATTCGATGATCGGGCGAAGCCCACCCATCGCGGCCCCAGTGCCGATGCCGGCAAAGCCATATTCAGTGATTGGTGTATCGATCACTCGGCGCGGCCCGAATTCGTCGAGCAGCCCTTGAGTGACTTTGTACGCGCCCTGATACTCGGCGACTTCTTCACCCATCACGAACACGCGGTCATCGGCACGCATTTCTTCGGCCATCGCATCGCGCAACGCTTCACGCAGCGTTTGCGTTTTCATCGGGCCTGACCATTCGGGTGAAGGGGCTGGTGATACGTCTCTCGACTTCGCTCGAGATGAGCGGTCTGGTTCGGGGGCAGCTGCCGTTATCGTCTCCAACTTTTGGTCAGGCGGTGCACTATCTCCGCTCATGTCGAGCGAGGTCGAGACACTTTCACCCTCATCACCCGCCATCCGCGCAATCACTGTCCCGACTTTCACGCCTTCACTGCCCTCGGCAACCAAAATATCGCCGATCACGCCTTCATCAATTGCCTCAAATTCCATTGTGGCTTTGTCGGTTTCGATTTCTGCGATGATATCGCCTGAAACCACCTTATCGCCAGATTTAACCAACCATTTGGCTAGTGTGCC
>JANOQL010000464.1:0-2376 GCA_031414835.1 Sphingomonadales bacterium
GACCATGTTCCCGGGCGCATGACGCTGATCACGCGATATGGCTATGACAAGATCGAAAGCGGTTTGCCGCCGCTGGTGCGCGCCGTCATGCGCAGCGGTCATCCGGTCGTGTGGAGCTGCGATCCGATGCACGGCAATGTCGTCAAAGCCGCCAACGGGTACAAGACGCGGCCTTTCGACCGCATCCTCGCCGAAGTGCGTGGCTTTTTTGCGGTCCACCGCGCCGAAGGCAGCTTTGGCAGCGGCATTCATATCGAGATGACGGGTCAGAACGTGACAGAGTGCACCGGCGGCGCGATGGACGTTTCTGAACAGACGCTGGCGGATCGCTACCACACCCATTGCGATCCCCGCCTCAATGCAGGCCAGAGTCTCGAGCTTGCGTTCCTCATTGCCGAAATGCTCAACCAGGAATTGAACGAACGCAAGGCAGCATAGACCCTGCGGATCAAACCGATCGCGATTATTATTCTTCCGAAACGGCGCTTGTTCATCGCGATGGAATTGCCTGAATTGGCTATTCGGATCGCATGCAACCGCACCCCGAACGCGAGCAATTGGACATTGTCTTCAGGACGCTTGGCGGCAAGGATATTGCCATTGCCGGATTTCCGGGCGGCACACACAGTGCGCGCGTTCCGTTGAGGGACATCGCACGGACAGCCTTGTCGCTCGATGCCCGAAGCGTGTTGATCCGCCACAACCATCCTTCGGGAGACGTGACGCCAAGCAGAATGGACTTGGCGGTCACGCGAGACATTGTGGCGGCGCTCGGCTTGATCGGCATTTCTGTCGATGACCACCATATTGTCGCAGGAGACAGGTATTTCAGCTTTCGGAACGCCGGACTGATCTGATCAGACTCTAATTCGATCAGACAAGACGGCTTTGCTTCATCGCCGCTTCGATAAAGCTCGCGAACAAAGGGTGCGGCGAAAACGGTTTCGATTTCAGCTCCGGGTGAAACTGAACACCAACGAACCATGGATGGTCCGGACGTTCGACAATTTCGGGCAAGTCGCCATCGGGAGACATGCCTGAAAACATCAGCCCGACATCTTCGAGCGTCTTCCGATATCCGACATTGACCTCGTAGCGGTGGCGATGCCGCTCGTTGATGCTGTTCGCATCATAAATCGTTGCGACATGGCTGTTCCCAGCCAATCGTGCCTCATACTGGCCGAGCCGCATCGTGCCGCCAAGATCGCTCGCGTCTCCGCGTTTCTGCAAACCTTCACTCGACATCCATTCAGTGATGAGACCGACAACAGGTTCTTCTGTCGGACCGAATTCAGTCGATGATGCACCCGCGATACAGGCCAGATTGCGCGCAGCCTCCACACACGCCATCTGCATGCCGAAACAGATGCCGAAATAGGGAATGCGGCGCTCACGGGCGAAGCGTATCGCCGCAATCTTGCCCTCTGCCCCGCGTTCGCCAAATGCGCCGGGAACAAGGATTGCGTGCATGGGTTCCAATCGCGCGGCAACCTCAGCTGAATCGCCTTCGAACAATTCGGCATCGATCCAGTTGATTTCGACCTTCACCCGGTTCGCGATGCCGCCGTGCACGAGTGCTTCGTTGAGCGACTTGTAAGCATCCTGAAGCCCGACATATTTTCCGACAACCGCGATGTGGACAGTGCCTTCGGGATTGCCGATCCGATCTTCGATATCGATCCAGCGGCTGAGTTCGGGTTCTCCGGATGGATCGATGTCGAATGCCCGGAGAACTTCATCGTCGAGGCCTTCGGCGTGATATTGCAGTGGCACCGCGTAAATCGATTTGGCATCGAGCGCAGGGATCACTGCTTCTTTGCGCACGTTGCAGAACAACGCGATCTTGGCGCGATCGCTATCGGGCAACGGCTGTTCGCTGCGGCACACCAGCACGTCTGGCTGAACGCCCAAAGCTGTCAATTCGCGCACGCTGTGCTGGGTCGGCTTGGTTTTGAGTTCGCCTGCCGCGGCGATGTAGGGCACCAGTGTCACATGGATAAACGCGGTTCGCAGCCGCCCAAGGTCGTTCCGCATCTGGCGGATGGCTTCGATAAAAGGCAGCGATTCAATGTCACCGACAGTGCCACCGATTTCGCAAAGCACAAAATCGAGTCCGTCGGTTTCGGCCTGCGCGAATTCCTTGATCGCGTTGGTGACGTGCGGGATGACCTGCACGGTCGCGCCCAGATAATCGCCGCGACGTTCCTTGGTAATGATCGTGTGGTAGATCCGCCCCGACGTCACATTGTCTGACTGGCGTGAGGCAACGCCTGTAAACCGTTCATAATGGCCGAGGTCGAGATCGGTCTCCGCGCCATCGTCGGTCACATAGACTTCGCCATGCTGATAGGGAGACATCGTCCCCGGATCGACATT
>JANOQL010000465.1:0-9452 GCA_031414835.1 Sphingomonadales bacterium
CCACCACGTCGGCCCGCCCATCCGATAGACAAGCAGCCAGACGAAAAACTGGTTCGACAGAAACCCCAGCGTGTTGACGGTGAAGAACCGCACGGTGCGAACCGGCGCGTTATCGCGGCTGCCATGCCCGGCAAAGCTGAATCGCGAATGGAGGAGGTATCCGATCCCGGTAAAGGTCAGATAGACCAATGTCATCGAGACCATCGGGGCGACGCCGAGGAATTCGGCAACCGCCCAATAGGCCCCGGCAACGGCAACCGTGAGGAACAGCCCCGTCAGCCCGAAGCGGACGATCTGCCCGATCAGCACCCGGCGCTCGTCCGCGTTTTCAACTGCTTCGATCACGCTTACTCGTTCCATCATTGCCCTTTAACCAAAGGCCATTAAGGGCGCGTGTAAATTTGGCAACGCGCGCGGGGCATGATGGCGGGGATCGAAAAGGGCGATAACAGCATCCTTGCGCAGCGATGGCGGTGGCTGGTGTTCGGCTGGTGGATTGCGATCTGCATCTATCTGCTGGTCAAAAGCCAGCCGCAGATCTTCTGGTTCGCGCTGGGCGATACCGATGACAATATGCGGATGATGCAGGTGCGCGCGTGGCTTGGCGGGCAGGATTGGTACGATCTGCGCCAGTATAAGCTCAACCCGCCGGAGGGTGCCAACATCCACTGGTCGCGCCTTGTTGATCTGCCGATTGCCGGGTTGATCCTGCTCGGACGGATATTCGTAGACGGGCCGATCGCGGAGAAGTTTGCGGTTGCGGTCGCGCCATTGTTTCCGCTCGGGGTCGTGTTTGCCGCGCTTGCGCTGACAGCGCGGCGGCTCGTGGCCCCTGCGGCAGCAATTCTCGGGCCGATGATCTTCGTCTGCTTTGTCACCGCGATGTCTATGTTCAATCCGCTGCGGATCGATCATCATGGCTGGCAGCTGGCGATGCTGTGCATCATGCTCGCCGGACTCGCCGATCCCAAACCGCTGCGCGGCGGCATCACCGTGGGCATTGCGACATCGCTGTCGCTGGTGATCGGGATGGAATTGCTGCCGTGGCTCGCGATTGCAGGTGCCGGGATTACACTCCGCTGGATATTCGATCTCAAGCAGTCCGCACGGCTGCGCGGTTATGCGCTGTCGCTCGGCGGCGGGGTGGCCGCAGGGTTTCTCGGATTTGCCTCGAACGATAACTGGGTGCCGCGCTGCGACGCGCTGACGCCTGCATGGGTTTCGGTGCTGACGCTGGCGGCAGCGCTTCTGATGCTGATCTCATCGTTGCGGCTGGCCAAGCCGCCGCTGCGCCTTGTCGCAGCGATGCTGGCGGGGGCCACGGTGCTGGCATTCCTCGCGCTAGCCTGGCCCGAATGCGTCGGGCGGCTCGAACAGGTTTCGCCTGAATTGCAGAAAAACTGGCTCGCCAATATCAGCGAGGCTCGGCCGCTTTATACCCGCAACTGGCCATCGATCCTGTCCGCTTCGACTGCGCTGATCGGGCTGGGAGGCACATTGTGGATGGCGTGGCGCGAAATGGGCACCGATCGCGGTGCGGCATGGGCGTCCATCGCGCTGATGTCGGCAGGGTCGGCGGTGCTGATGATGTGGCAGGCGCGGCTGGCACCTGCTGCACTGACGCTGAGTGCGCCAGGTGCCGTGGCGCTGGCTTGGGCAGTGTTGCCGGCCTTGCGGGCCAGCAAATCGGTGCTGGTGCGCACGGTGGGCGTGGTGGCGGCGTTTCTGGTCGTGTCGGGCCTTGCGGTGCAGCTGGTCGCGGGGCTGATCCCATCAGGCGAACGCCAGACGCCGGGACAGAAAATGGTCAACCGCGCCAATGCGTCATGCCCGACGATCCCGTCGCTCGCACCGATTGCCCGGCTGCCCAAGGCGACGATTCTGACAACGGTCGATCTGGGACCGAGACTGATCACGCTGACGCACCATAATGCACTGGCCGGGCCATACCACCGCAACGGCGATGCCATCCTCGATGTTCAGCGCGCGTTTCGCGGCGGCCCCGACGATGCCCGCAAGGTGATGCGCGATCATGGCGCGACATTGCTGCTGCTCTGCCCAGATATGTCTGAAACGACAATCTACGAAGCGCAGAACCCCAAGGGATTTTATATGCAACTGATGCAGCGCGAGGTTCCGGCATGGCTTGAGCCCGTGCCGCTGCCTGAACGGTCGCCTTTCAAACTGTGGCGGGTGGTAAAATAATGCACTCGCTGCCGCTGTTTGTGCGGTTGGAGGGCCGCGCCGTGATCCTGATCGGCGATGGCGACGCAGCAGCCGCCAAGCGTCGGCTGCTCGAACGGGCAGGCGCAGTGATTGGCGGCGAGGGATCGCAGGCGGCGCTAGCATTCGTTGCGGTCGAAGATGCGGATGAGGCCGAAGCCGTGGTCGCCCGGCTCAAGGCGCGCGGCGTGCTGGTCAACGCAACCGACCGGCCTGCGTTGTGCGATTTCACGATCCCGGCGATTGTCGATCGCGATCCAGTGCTGGTTGCGATCGGCACCGGCGGGGCATCGGCAGGGCTCGCCAAGGCGTTGCGCCAACGGCTGGAAACGATGATCCCTGCGAGCCTTGGCAAAGTTGCCAATGCCTTCCAGTCGGCGCGCGGAGCCATGCGGAGCCGGTGGCCCGATGGGGCCGAGCGGCGGCAAGTAATCGATGCCGCGCTGTCTGAAGGCGGGGCGTTCGATCCGATGGTTGATCATGGCGATGCCCCTGATCTGTCACAGTGGATGGCGGGCGTTAGCGAAGTGGCAAGCGATGTCGTCCACCGGTTCGAGGTGAACCATGACGATCCCGATCTGCTCACGCTCGCGCAGGCGCGGTTGCTCGCCAAGGCCGATGCCGTTTATCATTCGCCGATGATTGCGCCTGCCATCCTCGATCGTGCCCGCGCCGATGCGCGCCGCGTCGAATGGTGGGGCGCTGACGATCCGCCACCGGGCCGGCTGGTTGTCGTGCTGATGAAAGCGATGCGCTGATGCGCGGGTTCGTGTTCGATGGCGTTGCATCGCGTGAGCCGGGTTTTGCCGAAGCCGAAGCGGCAACGGGACAGGCCGAACTGGTCTGGCTGCACTTCGATGGTCGCGATGAGGAAGCGCTTGCGTGGCTCGATGCACAGGATGCAATTCCGTCGCTCGTCCGTGCCGCACTGATCGCAGTCGAAACCCGCCCGCGCGCCGAAATTCTTGAAAACGGTGCGCTCATCAATCTGCGCGGGCTGGGTGCCACGCCCGATGACGATCCCGATGAACTCGTGTCGATCCGCATTTGGGCGGAGGCTGGGCGGGTTGTTTCAGTTACCAAGCGCACGGTCGTTGCCCTCGATGAAGTGGCTGGGCGGTTCTTATCTGGGTGCATTCGTGATCCGGGCGATTTCGTGACGGCAGTGGCCGATACGATCACCGATGCGCTCGATCCCGATGTGGCCGCGCTTGGCGATCATGTCGATAGTTGCGAGGCCGATCTGACGGCTGCCGATGTCTATCGTGTGCGTCGGCAGATCTCGAAAACACGCAATCGGGCGATTGGATATCGCCGGTTCGTCGCCCCGCAGCGGCAGGCGCTCGAACGCCTGGCAAACGCCCCGCTCGACTGGCTTGATAGCGATGACCGTGCGCATTTGCGCGATGCTGCCGACCGCGCCGCGCGGATGGTTGAAGAGCTTGAGGCGGTGCGCGAACGCTCTGCATTGATCCATGACGAACTCACCGATCTGCGTTCGGAGCAACTCGATGCCCGCGCACTTGGCATTTCGATCGTTGCACTCATTTTCCTCCCGCTGACCTTTCTGACGGGGCTGTTGGGGATGAACGTTGAAGGCATTCCGTTCGCCAAGGAATCATGGGCGTTCTGGGGCGTGACTGGCCTATGCCTTCTTCTTGCGCTGGGCGTTGCGGGGTGGTTCATCCGGCGGCACTGGTTGAGCCGCTAGTTGCTTTTGCGCGAGCGCTCGTGCGATACCGTGCAAACCGGATCGAGGAGAGACATCATGGCCACCCAGCTCAAACCCAACAGCCGTTACAGCGAAGCCGAATGGGCCGCGCGGCAGGAGCTTGCCGCCTGCTATCGCGTGTTTGCGATGATGGGCTGGGATGAGATGATCTTCAACCACATCACGGTGAAAGTGCCCGATGAAGATGGGTCGTATCTAATCAACCCCTATGGCCTGCATTTTTCCGAAGTCACGGCATCGACGCTGATCAAGATCGATTCCGATGGCAACAAGGTTGACGAGCATAATCCGTGGCACGTCAATCGCGCGGGCTTTGTTCAGCACAGCCTGTTCCACAAGAATGTGCCCGATGCGCATGCGATTATCCACACCCACACCACCGCAACGATGGCGGTTTGTGCGCTCGAAGGCGGTTTGCAGCCGGTGAATTTTTACGCGTGCAATTTGATGGGGCATCTTGGCTATCATGATTTCGAAGGCATTACGGTGCGCGACGAAGAGGGCGGGCGCTTGCTTGAAAACCTCGGCAACCATCGCGTGCTGATGCTCAAGAATCATGGCCCTGTCGTGATGGGTAAGAGCCTGCCCGCGGCGTTCATTACATATTGGGTGCTCCAGCGCGCCTGCGAGATTCAGCTGGCGACGATGTCTATGGGGCAAGCCGTAACCGTGGATGCCGATGTGATCGCGATCCACCAGCGCGATCAATATCAGACGCAGATTCCGGGCGGCGCAGGCAAGGCGGAGTTCGACGCGATGGTGCGACTTGTGGATAAGATCGATCGCGGATGGCGCGACTGATCGTTCGTTGACAAAGTTTACCGTCAACAATCAGGCCGTTGAATACCGGATGGACCCTGAAACTCCGCTGCTGTGGGCATTGCGCGATGCATCAAACCTGACCGGCACCAAATATGGCTGTGGCACCGGCGATTGCGGCGCGTGCACCGTCGATATTGACGGTAAGGCGGTGCGGAGTTGCCAGATCGCGATCGGGCGGCTGGACGGCAGTTTTGTAACGACGATCGAGGCGCTGTCGCGCGACCGCAGCCATCCTGTGCAGCAGGCGTGGGCAGCCGAAGGTGTGACGCAGTGCGGATATTGCCAGTCGGGCTTCATCATGGCGGCGGCGGTGCTGCTCAAGCAGTTGCCCAACCCCACCGATGCGCAGATCGATGCGGCGCTGACCAATCTGTGCCGTTGCGGCATTTATCCCCGCGTCCGCCGCGCGGTCCGGTTGGCAGCGGCGGTGCAGGCGGGGCGTGAGACGATTGCCGCCGCTCCGCCGCCGGGCATTTCGATGGAGGATGCGCAGAAAACCGTTCCGTCGATGGCGGCACCTTCCCGCTACCTGTCAGAAGGCTTACATTATCGTTAAGCGCGCGCTCATCGCGTCGCGGTGATAACACGGGTCATCCGGTGCGCGACAATCGAGTCGAACCCGGCAGGAGTTGGTGCAATGCGTAACTTGATGTTGGCACTGATGCTGTCCACCGCCGCAGTCGGCGCACAGGCACAGGAAATGACCGAAGCCGGAATGGCGCGCGCCGATGCGCGCGATGTCGCACAGGCCGAAGGGCGTGTGGTTACCGCACAACGCGGCGAAGGCCGTCGTGGCGAAGGCCGTGGCGGCAACTGGGGCAATCGTGGCGGCGGTGAGGCGCGCCAGATGCCTGCCGCTCAAGTCGATACGTCGCGGCAGCGCATGAACGCCGATGGCAACGGCATGAGAGGCGATGGCTGGCGCGGACGTCAGCGCATGGATGCCGCTCAGGCACCTGTCGTCCCGCAGGCGATTCCACAGGCGCAGAACCGGCAGGATCGTGGCAACTGGGGCGGCAATCGCGGCGATGGAAACCGTGGTGATACCGGGGGCCGCCAGCGCTGGGATGGCCATCGAGGCGATGGCAATCGTGGCAATTGGGATGGGCGCCGCAACTGGGGCGATCGTGGACAGGTGCGGCCTGTTCCTGTTCCTCCGCAGGCTGGCAGTTCGATAGACCGCAACAGCGATGGCCGCGTCGACCGCGCGTACGATCGCAACCGCAACGGCCAGCTCGATCGCAACTGGGATCGCAACCGCGATGGCTCACTCGACCGGCGTTACGACGGCAACCGCGATGGTCAGCTCGATCGCCGCTTCGATCGCAACAACAACGACCGGCTCGACCGGCGTTTGGATCGCGATCGCGACGGACGGTATGATCGCTACGACCGGCGTGACGATCGTTATGGCCGCAACTGGAGCCAGAACTGGAACAGGGGCTGGCGCAACGACCGGCGCTACGACTGGAACGGCCACCGCAACCGCTATCGCAATTATTACAGCGTGCCGCGCTACTATAACCCCTATGGTTATGGATATGGCTATCAGCGGTTTGGGATCGGGATTTACCTCGACTCGCTGTTCATTTCGAACCGCTATTGGGTGAACGATCCGTGGCAGTATCGCCTCCCCACCGCGCCATATGGAGCAAAATGGGTGCGCTATTATAACGACGTGCTGCTCGTCGATATCGACAGTGGATATGTGATCGACACGATCCACAACTTCTTCCTGTAAGCCTCCCAAGGCTGACTACGGGAAAAGCCCGGTGCGGAAGCGCCGGGCTTTTCTGTTCTCCATTGAGAGAGTTGACTTAGTCAACACAGGAGGTAGGTTGAAGAGATGGAAACAGCCATCGACGCCGTCCGGGCATTTAACCGGTTTTTCACGCGCCATGTCGGCGCCATGGACGCCCGCTTTCTTGGAACCGACACAAATCTTGCCGAAGCGCGGTTGCTGTTCGAAATTGCGCGCCGCGAACCGGTTGCCGCTGCCAGCTTGCAGACGATCCTCGGGATCGACCGCGGCTATATGAGCCGGATGGTCGCTCGTTTCGAAGCGCGCGGCTGGATCGTTCGCAAGGCTGCGGCCCGTGACGACCGGTCGCGACCGATCACGTTGACCAAGACGGGTCGCACGCTGGCCGAAGACATCGATCAGCGGCAGCGCGCCACGGTTTCGCAGTCTGTTGGAAGCCTTAGCGAGATGGAGCAGAATGATCTCGTCCGCTCGCTGACGATGGCGCGGCTGCTGCTCGACCCAACGGCGGAGGATGGTTTCACGCTGCGGACGGCGCGGGTCGGCGAGGTCAGCCTTGTCGCTTCGCGCCAGTCAATTTTATAGGCGGCAAGCCATGGCTGGGGTCACGGCCTCGAAACGCTCGAAGCAGAAACGACGGCGGCATTCCTGCGCACCTTCGATCCCGACCGCGAACGCTGCTGGTTCGCCGAAATTGCCGGGGTGATGGCAGGGGCAGTATTCCTCACCAACGAGGGCGACGGGATGGGCCGCCTGCGGTTGCTGCATGTCGAACCCTTTGCGCGGCGGCGGGGGATCGGCGATGCGCTCGTCCGCGAGTGCGTCAGGTTTGCGCGTGAGACGGGCTATCGCGAAGTCATGCTTTGGACCCACAGCGTGCTCGAACCTGCCCGACGCATTTACGCCCGCACCGGCTTTGTGTGCGTCGAGACTGCAATCCACGACACCTTCGGTGAGCCGTTGCAGGGCGAAACATGGCGCATCATGCTTTGAAGGGTAGCGCCTGACTCAACCCAATTTGGGGCTTGCGCCGGTGCAACGTGTTGCGCATTCGTAACGCTCACAGGAGAATCCAATGCGCTTTGCCCTAATCGCGATCTTGCTGACGCTCGCTACCCCACTTACCGCTGAAACCGTCGCCATCCAGGCGGATCGTGTGATTGCCGATCCGTCGCAGCCTGCGCTCGGGGCGTCTACGGTGCTGGTCAAAGATGGTCTCATCGTCTCGATCACGGCGGGTCGAAGTGCCGCAGCTGCCGATCGCGTCATCGATCTGGGCGCGAGGACGCTGCTTCCCGGGCTGATCGATATGCACGTCCATCTCGAATCGGATCCGGGCGGCGATTTCCGCGATGAGGCCGTGATCAGCGACGATTATTTGGCGCTGGTCGGCGCCAAGAATGCCGCGATCACGCTCAAAGCAGGCTTTACGACGGTTCGCGATCTGGGATCGGCGCCGCTGGGCGGGTTCGCGCTGCGCGATGCGACCGCCAAGGGACTGATCGTCGGGCCGCGGATCATATCGGCAGGCTATGCGATTTCGATCATCGGCGGGCATGGCGATGTCAACGGCTTCCGGCCCGAAGTGAACGCGGCGCTCAATTACAAGAATACCTGCACCGGGGCAGAACAATGCGCTGCGCGGGTGCGCGAAGCGTCGAAGGCTGGCGCGGATGTCATCAAGATTACGGCGACAGGCGGCGTGCTGTCGCAACAGGGCAGGGGGCTGGGGCAGCATTTTACCGATCCCGAACTGAAGGCGATTGCTGATACCGCGCACAGTCTGGGGCTTCGCGTCGCTGCCCATGCCCATGGCGCGCGTGGGGTTGAGGCATCGGCGCGTGCCGGAATCGACACCGCCGATCACGGCACATTCGCCGATGCCGCCGCGATCAAGGCGATGAAGGCCGCCAATATGGCAATGGTGCCGACGCTGATGGCGCTGGAAGGCGTCAACCAACGCCTTGGCAAGGGCATCTACACGCCAACGGTCGAGAAAAAGGCGCGTGAAGCAGTGGCGCAGCGTGGCAAGGCATTGAAGGCGGCAAAAGATGCTGGCGTGCCGATCGCATTCGGCACCGATGCCGGGGTGTTCGAACATGGCATCAATGCAGGCGAGTTTGCCCTGATGGTGCAGTATGGCGGACTGACTCCGCGTGAGGCGCTGATATCGGCCACGACGACCGCAGCGCAATATCTGGATATGAGCGACGAGATTGGCAAACTCGCGGTCGGGTACTCGGCAGACATGATTGCGGTAGCAGGCGATCCGTTGACCGATGCCAAGTCGCTTCAGACCGTCGAATTCGTGATGGCACGAGGACGCGTGGTCGAATGAGCGAGGTTGCTGCGCGTTCTACCGGATCGAAGCTGCTCGCGCAGCATGGCAAGACGGTGCGGCACCGCCTGAAGAAACATGATCGCGTTGAAATCGTCGCTGGCGGGCGGCTTGATTTGTTTATCGTCCAGGGCTTTCTGACCGAGCAGGAATGCACTGAAATGTGTGCGCTGATCGATGCTGTGGCGCGGCCATCGACGCTTTATCGCGGGACTGAAATCGATGGGTATCGCACCAGCTATTCAGGCGATCTCGATCCGTTTCACCCGCTTGTCCAGATCGTCGAGGGGCGGATCTGCAACCTGATGGGGCTCGACAAGCGCTTTGGCGAGACGCTTCAGGGGCAGCGCTATGCGGTGGGTCAGCAATTCAAGGCCCATCATGATTATTTCTTCAAGACGCAAAGCTATTGGGAGGGAGAGAAGGTTCGCGGCGGACAGCGCAGCTGGACCGCGATGATCTACCTCAACGAACCCGAAGGCGGCGGCGAAACCAATTTTCCCAAGGCCGGCATGTGCGTCTCTCCACGCACTGCAATGCTCGTATTGTGGAACAATATGAATGAGATCGGCGCG
>JANOQL010000466.1:0-8956 GCA_031414835.1 Sphingomonadales bacterium
GTGACAACGCCGACCGTCAGGATGCCGCGATCGCGTGCGGCCTTGGCAATGACGGGCGCCGCACCTGTTCCGGTACCGCACCCATGCCAGCGGCGATGAAGCACATGTGCGCGCCTTCAAGCGCCTTTTCGACCGAATCGATGGTTTCTTCAGCCGCAGCACGCCCGATCTCAGGACGCGATCCGGCACCAAGGCCTTGGGTGATCTTGAGACCCAGTTGAAGCCGTCGCTCTGCCGGACTGGTGTTCAATGCCTGCGCATCGGTGTTTGCGACAATGAAGTCGACCCCCTGGACCTGTGCCGCAATCATATTGGCGATGGCGTTGCCCCCTGCCCCGCCGACGCCGATAACGCTGATTCTGGGCCGCAGTTCATCGACTTCCGGTGCCATGAATTCGATACTCACTTCGCCTTCTCCCCATATAGGCTTGGCAGCACTCGCCCCCGCGCCGGATAGTGCAACAATGCCGTCATGCAATCACGCTATAAATATGCGGTTGATCGCGTATTTAGAATCGTTCGGCGCAATATGCTGCGTGGTCAACATGATTCGTCCTCAATATCCTGATTTGAACGCCGCCAGCAACCGATTGAACACACCGCCAGTCGCTGACTTGTGGATAAGTTGTGTATTGGGCTGAATCGCGCGCACATCGATCGGATCGGAGGCGGCATAATGGATAAGGCCCGCAAGGGTGGCGAACCCCGATCCGCTATGCGCTTCCGGAAGCCCGGCGAGCCCGCGCGGGCGACCTATCCGGACTGCCCGACCGAGTGCGGCCTGCATATAATCGGCAATGCCTTTGAGCTCGGCGCCACCGCCTGTCAGCACAACTTGCCGCCCGACTGGTCCCGAAAAGCCGAGATCTTTAAGTGCCTTCCCAATCTCGCTCGACAAATGCTCGAGCCGCTGGCGGATGACCGCAATCAACTGCGCACGGGTAATCCGTGTGCCTTCAACGGCCTCATCATCTGCAGATAACGGTGCAACTTCGATCATCTCGTGGTTGTCGCGCGGAGAGGCGGTTGCCGAACCCAGCAAACACTTCATCCGTTCCGCCTGATCGCGTCTCGTTCCGAATGCCGACGCCACGTCATCGGTAATGTCGGCGGCGCCGAATGGAATGGAATGCAGCCCGACGAGCATTCCGCCTGCAAACAACGACACGTTCGTCACCCCTGCCCCCATTTCAACGAGCGCCACACCCAGCTCGCGCTCTTCGTCGGACAGGCACGCCATGCCTGTGGCGACCGGCGAGGCAATGATCGACTTCACTTCGAGATGCGCGCTGCGCACACACAGATCGAGATTGCGGACGGGCGAGCCATCGGCACACACCACGTGAATATCGACGCCGAGCGTATCGGCATGAAGTCCCAGCGGCTTTTTGACCCCTTGCAGCCCATCGAGCGTGTAAAGCGTCGGTTGCGCGTGGAGGATCATCCGCCCATCGGGATCGAGCGAGTTCCGCCCCGCCGCGAGCAGCTCATCAATATCCTCCTGTTCGATCCGGTGCCCGCCCAGCTCGACCTCGACCGAGGCAATATCGCTCACCAATCCGCCGGCAGAAAAGCCGACCCAGACATTTTCGATATTGGTGCCTGCGATCCGCTCGGCCTGTTCAACCGCATCGCGCACCGCGCTTTCGGTCAATGCCATATCGGCGATATAGCCGCGTTTTACGCCCTTTGATTCGCGCTGCCCGGTGCCGAGCACCTGAATATCGCCGCCTGCCGTGCGCTCCGCGATCAGTGCCGAAACCTTCCAGCTACCGATGTCGAGCGCTGTAATCAGCTCCCCTGTTCTAGGCTGGGCCATTGGCGTTATCCTCTGTGTCTGTTGCGTTGGCTTTGGGCTTGGCGATTTCCATTTTGGCAGGCGCTGGGTTGCGATTGACGCGGGCGACGAATTTGGTGGGATCGCGCATGTCGAACCGGACATAGCCTCGTTTCAACAATCGCTGAACACCGTCGATCCGCGCGAACTGACGCAGCGCCTTTGCGGCAGGTTCCTGCCCTTCGGGCAGCGCCAGCGTTTCGCCGCTCTTGAATTGCAGATCCCAACGCCGGTTGCCGACCCACGAGGCCGCCTCGATTTTGGGTTTCAGAGACGGTGCGCGTTGCAGCAAATCATCGAGCGATGCGGAATGACGGTTGGCATTGCGACCAATCAGCAGTGGCAATTCGGGCATTGCGTCCGCCGTCACCACTTCGAGTACAATGCCTTTTGCATCGATCAAGGAGAGCTTTCCTTCGCTTTGCCACACTGCGGCGGGCTTGCGCTCGACGATGTCGACAACCAGTGTGTCGGGAAGCCGTCGCGAAACGCGCGCTTCCTCGACCCAGCCATATTCGAGCAATTGGCTGCGCACTTTGTCGAGATCGACCAGCGGCATCGCCATCGAATGCTGATCGAGTGCGATGGCATAGACCGTCAACCGCTCCATCCGGTCGATTCCTGTCACTTCGACACGTTTCACCTGAAACCCTGCGCGACCTGCGGCCTGTGCGATCTGGATCCCGATGAAACGCGGCAACCCGGCATAAATCGCAACACCAATAAGCGCTGCAATCATCACACCCGCCAGACCATAGCTGATCGCGCGTTCGATCGCCTTCGCCGAAAAGGGCAGCTTTGCCACCCCTTGTGCAACTAGCCCCGGCCCTTTGGCCAATTGTTTGGTAACACGCGCACGTTTGGCAGGCCGCTTGACAGCACCGCGTTTCATTGTCGCTGTTGCACTCACGCCAGCGCCTCCTTGACCAATATATCGACCAGTTGTTCGTAAGAAATGCCGGAGTATTTTGCCTGTTCGGGAACAAGGCTGAGCGGGGTCATGCCGGGCTGAGTGTTGACCTCAAGCAGGTAAATGCCCTCAACGCCCTTTTCATCGTCCCAGCGAAAATCGGATCGCGATGCGCCTTTGCACCCCAGAACGCGGTGCGCCTTTAGTGCCATTTCCAGCATGGCTTCGGCCACAGCAGGAGGCACGTTGGCGGGGCAGATATGATCGGTCAGCCCGTCGGTATATTTGGCATCGAAATCATAAAAGCCGGTCTTGGGTTGAAGCTCGGTAACGGCCAGCGCCTTGTCCCCCAGCACCGCCACCGTCAGTTCACGACCACGGATGAACGGTTCGGCGAGCAGTTCGTCGAACTGCTGCCATGGCCCCGCCACATCGCGCCCGATCGGATCGCCATAATTGCTTTCGCGAGTCACGATGGCGACACCGACTGAAGAGCCTTCGTTGACCGGCTTCACCACATAAGGGCGCGGCAGCGGATCGGAAACATAGAGGCTTGCGCTTTTGACGACGTGCCCCCCCGGCATCCGGATGCCATGCGGCACCAGCGCGGCTTTGGTCAGCTGTTTGTCGATTGCGATCACCGACGTGGCGAGGCCCGAATGCGTGTAGGGGATGCCCATGATGTCGAGCATACCCTGGATCGTGCCATCTTCGCCCGGCGTGCCGTGGAGCGCATTGAACACGACATCGGGTTTGAGTTCGGCGAGCCGCACCGCAATGTCACGCTCCATGTCGATGGCAGTGACCTTGTAGCCAACGGCTTCGAGCGCTTCGGCGACACCCTTGCCGGTCACCAAAGACACCGGGCGTTCGGCGGACCAGCCGCCCATCAGGACTGCGACGTGGATAGGCGCACTCACTTCGCCACTCCCATGCGCTGGATTTCCCAGTGCAAATCGATGCCGGACTGCGCCTTGACCCGTGCGCGCACCTCTTCGCCCAGAGCCTCGATATCGGCGCTAGTCGCGCCGCCGGTGTTGATCAGGAAATTGGTGTGCTTATCAGAAACCTGAGCGCCGCCGATCTTGAGGCCGCGACATCCAGCCGCATCGACCAGCTGCCATGCCTTGCGACCGTCGGGGGTCTTGAACGTCGATCCGCCGGTTTTTGAGCTCAGCGGCTGCGAGGCTTCGCGCGATGCCGCGTTGCGGTCCATTTCGGCCTGGATCGCTGCTGGCTCTCCGGCGCGGCCCTTGAACCGCGCGGCGACCACGATGGCACCGTCGGGCAATTCGGAATGGCGATAGCTGTAGTGCAGATCGTCAGCAGTCATTGTCACAAGGTCACCGGTTCGAAGCACCACATCGCAGTCGACGAGGACATCCTTGACCTCGCCACCATAAGCGCCGCCATTCATCCGGACAAAGCCGCCGACCGTGCCGGGGATCGAACGCAGGAATTCAAGGCCCGCAATCCCGTGGTCGCGCGCGGTTGATGATAGCAGAATCCCCGATGCGCCCGCACCTGCACTCAAAACATGGTCGTCTTGAGATTCGACTTTCGCAAACGCCTTACCCAGCCGGACAACCACACCAGCCACGCCGCCATCGCGAACGATCAGGTTCGAACCGAGGCCTAGTGGCATCACGGGCGTCGACGGATCGAGATCGCGCAAGAAATCTTGCAGATCGGCCACATCCTTGGGCTCAAACAACCATTCCGCAGCCCCGCCGCTCTTGAACCAGACAAGCGGAGCCAGCGGGGCATCAGGGGTCAGTTTCCCAGCGACACGCGGAAGCATGGCAACGCTCATGCGCGCACTGCCTTCACAGCATCGGCCAAGCCCACAGCCCATTTGGTGATGTCGCCAGCGCCGAGGCAGACGACCATATCGCCAGACTGTGCGGTGTCGGCCAGCACCGATGCAAGGTCGGCAGCCGATGCGATCTCGCTAGCCGAATGATGCCCGCGTTGCTTGATTTGTTTGACGAGTTCAGCTGAATCGACACCGGAAAGGGGTGCTTCACCTGCCGCAAACACCGGCGTTATGTGCACAATATCGGCATCGTTGAAGCAACTGGCAAATTCATCCATCAGATTGCCGAGCCGCGAATATCGATGCGGCTGGCAGACGGCGATGACCCGGCCAGTGGCACCCTCGCGCGCGGCAGACAGCACCGCGCGGATTTCGACCGGATGGTGGCCATAATCATCAATGATGGTGACGCCTTCAAATTCGCCAACCTTGGTGAAGCGCCGCTTTACGCCGCCGAACTTGGCAAAGCCGGTTGCAACCGCCTCGTCGGCCATCCCCATCTCAAGCCCGACCGCGATTGCGGCAAGCGCGTTCTGGACATTGTGACGCCCTGGCATCGGGAGCGAAATGCCCTCGATTGTCCGCTGCGCGCCGTCTCTCGAACGCACAATCACATCGAAACTGTTGCCGCCAGGAAAATGCGCCACATTTTCCGCACGGACATCGGCCTGCGCCGAAAAGCCATAAGTGGTGATCCGCCGATCGCGGATGCGCGGGATGATCGCCTGCACCTCGGGATGATCGAGGCACAGGATCGCAACGCCATAGAAGGGCACATTTTCGACGAACTCGACATAGGCCGCCTTGGCGCGGTCGAAATCGCCATAGTGATCGAGATGCTCGGGATCGATATTGGTGACCACCGCGATTGTGCCGTCGAGCCGTAAAAACGAGCCATCGCTTTCATCGGCCTCGACGATCATCCAGTCGCCTTCGCCCAGTCGCGCATTCGAGCCGTACTGGTTGATGATGCCACCGTTGATCACCGTCGGATCGATCCCGCCCGCGTCAAGCATCGCCGCGATCATCGAAGTTGTCGTCGTCTTGCCGTGGGTGCCTGCGACCGCGACAGTGCGCTTCAATCGCATCAACTCGGCGAGCATTTCGGCGCGGCGGACAACAGGGATGCGCCGCTCATAGGCCGCTTCGACTTCGGGATTGGTCTTGCGGCTGACCGCCGTCGAGGTGACCACCACGGCCGCTTCGCCCAGATTGGCGGCATCATGCCCGATCATCACCGGGATGCCACGTTTGCGCAGCCCTTCGACGACATAGCCTTCGGTAATATCGCTGCCCTGCACGGCATAGCCCATATTGTGCATCACCTCGGCAATGCCCGACATGCCGATCCCGCCAATGCCGACAAAGTGGATCGTGCCAATATCGGTGCCGACGCCCTTCATGCCGCTGCACCCACCGCACCGGCTGGCATGGGTTTAGCGCGAAGCGCATCGACCACCGGAGGCCGTCCCAGCTTTTCAAGCAGATTGGCGAGATCGCGGGTTGCATTCGGCCGCCCGCACGATTTCGCGGCCTCAGCCGCCAATGTCAGGCCTTTGGGTTCAAGCCCCAGCTTCTGCATCTGCTTTGCCAGTTCCTTCGGCGTGAATTGCGATTGCGCGATCATCCGCGCGCCGCCCGCTGCGACCATTTCGCGGGTGTTTGCGGTCTGGTGATCGTCGGTGGCAATTGGTAGCGGGATGAGGATTGCCGGGCGCCCAGCGACTGTCAGTTCGGCAAGCGTCGAAGCGCCTGCGCGCGCGATCATCAGGTGCGTCCATGACAGGCGTTCGGGGATGTCTTCCATATACGTCGCAAGGTCTGCCGGAATGCCCAACGCCGCGTATCGCGCGCGGACGGCGTCGATATCTTCAATCCGGCATTGCTGCGTCACTTGCAGCCGCTGGCGCAGCGCGATCGGCAACATTGCAAGGCCATCGGGGACGACTTCGGACAATATGCTCGCGCCCTGGCTGCCGCCAATCACGAGGACGCGAAACACGGTATTTTCATCGATGTGCGGATAGGGCAGTTCGCGAAGTGCGATAATCTCATCGCGCACCGGGTTGCCGACCAGTTCGACCTTGGACGCACAGCCATCAGGAATGCGGGCGACGTTGGGATAAGCAGTCGCGATCACCGCGACCTTCTTTGCGACATAGCGGTTGACCCGCCCCAGCACGGCGTTTTGTTCGTGGATCGCGGTCTTGATGCCCATGCTTTGCGCGGCAAGCAACGCGGGCAGCGCCGGATAGCCTCCGAAGCCGATCACCGCTGTCGGTTTGAATTCGGCATAAAGCCGCTTGGCCTGCCTCCGCCCTGCCCAGATCGCGCGTGCGGCCTTGATCCAGCCGACCGGGCCGCCGCCCAACCGACCGGCAGGCAGACTGTGGACTTCAACGCCATCGGGCAGCCCCGGAATCCGCGCACCGCGTGCATCGGTGACGAGCGCCACCTTATGCCCGCGCACCACCAGTTCGTGCGCAAGCGCATAGGCCGGCATCATGTGTCCACCTGTGCCACCAGCTGTCAGGACGAAATGGCGGACGATGCTCATCGACTGCTCCATTTGACCACATAGGGGGAGCGCAGGAGATACGGGTTTTTGCGGGTGAAAGCGAGCAGCAGCCCGAAGCCGAAACACAAGGCAAGCATCGACGATCCGCCATAGCTGATGAACGGCAGCGTCATGCCCTTCGATGGCGCAATACCGATGTTGACCGCGATGTTGATGAACGCCTGCACCGAAAACTGGGTAACGAGGCCCGCCGCCGCATAGACGAGGAAGCTGTCTTCTTCATCGAGCAGTTTGACGAACACGCGCACCGCAATCGCCACGAACAGCGCTGCTATGGCTGCGCACGCGATCAACCCGAACTCTTCCCCGATCACCGAGAAAATATAATCGGTGTGCGACTCGGGCAGCTTGAACTTCATTTCGCCGCCGCCGGGGCCGGTGCCGAACAGCCCGCCTGCCGTCAGCGTCGCATGCGCCTGATCGGTCTGGTAAGTATCGCCGCTGGCAAAGAGGAAATTGTTGATGCGATTGGTGGCGGTCGGATAGAGGAAATAGACTGCGACGATCCCGATCGATCCAAGCGCGCCAAGCGCGCCCATCACTTTGAGCGGCATTCCCGAAACGAGCATCAGCGCCATCCAGATCGATGCGAAGATGATCGTCTGGCCGAAATCGGGCTGCATCATCAGAAACATGGCAATGATTGCGGTCAGCCCGCCGGTAATCCATGTGACGGGCAGCGACCGGTCTTGCGTCTTCAGTGACAATATCCACGCAATCGCGACAGCAAAGCAAGGTTTCAGAAACTCAGACGGCTGGAACTGTCCGATGCCGACGCCGATCCAGCGCACAGCACCGTTTTTCTCGAAGCCGATCAGCGGCACGAGCGCGAGCATCACGCTGAAAAATGCCGCGCCAAACAAGGCAAGCCGCCGCGCCTGATGTTGCGGCAGCATCGAAATGCCGATCATCACCGGAATACCGAGCATCACCCAGAACAGCTGCTTCCAGAAATAGGCGAGCGGCGAGACGATGACGCTGCCACCCGAAGAGCGTTCGGCCGCCGCCGGGGCCGCTGCTGCGACCGCGATCAGCCCGACCGAGATCAGCAGTGTGACCAGCACGAGCAGCACGCGGTCGATTTCCCAGAACCACAGCCCGAGTGACGACCGGTCGCCGCGCCCGAGCCGTGCCACGACGCGCCCCTTGCCGCGTTTGTTTGCTGCGATTGCCGAACTTGCCATTACAACGTCCCCACAGCCAAACGAAACGCATCCCCACGCGCTTCGAAATCGCGATACTGATCGAATGAGGCGCAAGCGGGGGAGAGCAACACCGTCTCCCCCGGTTGCGCCGCAGCCGCCGCCTGCTTGACCGCAATATCGAGCGTCCCGCTTTCGGTCACGGTCATATGCGGCGACAGCAGCCGTGCGAACATCGGCCCCGCCTCGCCGATCGTATAGGCAGCGCGGACATGGCCGAAATGCGGCGCGCAGGCATCGAGCTCATCGGTCTTGGCGCGCCCGCCCAAAATCCAGTGGATCGCAGGGTAAGCCGCAAGCGCAGGCGCCGTCGATGTCGCGTTGGTCGCCTTGCTGTCATTGACGTAGAGGACGCCGTTCACCTCAGCGATGCGCTCCATCCGGTGCGGGAGGCCGGGGTAGGTGCGGAGGGCTTCTTTGACATCTGCCTCGTCCAGATCAAGCCGTGAAGCGACGCACATCGCCGCTTCTGCATTCTGGGAGTTGTGTGGACCCTGAAGGGAAAGCCATTGGCCTTGGCCCGCGAGCGGGTATTCGCTGTCACACCCCCACAAATCTTGGGCTGACCTGTCGATGAGTATGCCATGATGAGCGATAAGGTCATCACCTACAA
>JANOQL010000467.1:0-1836 GCA_031414835.1 Sphingomonadales bacterium
GATCCGTTCATCATTTTTGGCATCGATGCGGCGGGGCAGGCGCTCGAAGATGCAGGCCTGACCGAGATGAGCGAGGCCGAGCGGTTTCGCGCAGGCTGTTCGATTGGGTCGGGGATTGGCGGGCTTCCCGGGATCGAGAGCGAGTCGCTTGTGCTCGCCGAGCGCGGGCCGGGGCGCGTAAGCCCGCACTTTGTTCACGGTCGTTTGATCAATCTGATTTCGGGGCAGGTCAGCATCAAATACGGGCTGATGGGCCCCAACCACGCCGTCGTCACGGCGTGTTCAACAGGTGCGCATTCGATTGGTGATGCCGCGCGGATGATCGCGCTCGACGATGCCGATGTGATGCTCGCTGGTGGATCCGAAGCGACGATTTGCCCGATCGGGATCGCCGGATTTGCGCAGGCACGCGCGCTCAACACAAGCTACAACGACCGGCCCGAAGCGGCGAGCCGCCCTTATGACAAGGACCGTGACGGCTTTGTGATGGGCGAAGGCGCGGGCGTTGTCGTTCTTGAGGAATATGAACACGCCAAGGCACGCGGTGCGAAGATTTATGCCGAAGTCGTCGGCTACGGCCTGTCGGGCGACGCGTATCACGTCACAGCGCCGCATCCCGATGGTTCGGGTGCGTATCGTGCGATGGAGATGGCGTTGAAGCGGGCGGGTATGGCTCCCTCGGACATCGACTATATCAACGCCCATGGCACATCGACGATGGCCGATACGATCGAGCTCGGTTCGGTCAAGCGCCTGTTCGGCGATGCAATCGGTGGCGTGTCGATGAGTTCGACCAAATCGGCAATTGGCCATCTGCTCGGCGGCGCTGGCGCGGTCGAGGCCATCTTCTGCATCCTCGCAATCCGCGACCAGATCGTGCCGCCGACGCTCAATCTCGACAATCCCGATGAGGGGACAGAAGGCGTCGATCTGGTGCCGCTTGTCGCAAAGAAGCGAGTAGTGAAGGTGGCGCTGAACAACAGCTTCGGGTTCGGGGGAACCAACGCCAGCCTGGTGATGCGGGCGGTATAGTAATTGCCGACAAGAGAAGGTATATACCTAGGTATAGACTATGGAGGTGTAGATGGGCCAGACCGCCAAACTGTTCCAGAACGGCAAGAGCCAGGCCGTCCGCCTTCCCAAGGCATATCGCTTCGAAGGCACTGAGGTGAACATCCGAAAGGATGAGGCAACAGGAGACGTGATCCTGTCAAAGGCACTGACGACGCTCGAAGACTATTTTCTTCATGCGCGCGCGCTTCGCGCAAGTTTCCCGGATGACTTTCCTGACGACTTTCTGAGCGAGGAGGAGCGTCGGACCCCGGCGCACGATCGCGATCCGTTTGCGGATTGGCCGTTTGCGGATTGGGAGGAATGAGCGGCCTGTTTCTGCTCGATACCAACGCAGCAAGCGCACTCATGTATGAGCGACAACCATTGTCTGCTCGTGCGGCCCGGCCGCCGTTTTCAATGCTTT
The DNA here is from genome assembly GCA_031414835.1 of Sphingomonadales bacterium. Lineage (GTDB taxonomy): Bacteria > Pseudomonadota > Alphaproteobacteria > Sphingomonadales > Sphingomonadaceae > Aquisediminimonas. The sequence continues at coordinate 1,478 of JANOQL010000467.1, forward strand.
CGGTGTCGGCTGTTACCGCGGCAGAGATTGAATATGGTCTGGCGAAACGGCCCAGTACTACCGCTTTGCGAAAAGCTGCCAGGGCGTTCCTGAGCCTGATTGCCATCCTGCCATGGACAGAGGAAATCGCGCCGCACTACGGCACTCTTCGTGCTTCGCTCGAAGGCGACGGCCTCACAATCGCGCCGCTTGACCTCATGATCGCAGCGCATGCGCTGGCCATCGATGCGACGTTGATCAGCGCTGACAAGGCTTTGGCGCAAATCGGCATAGTGAAGATTGAGGATTGGAACGCGTAATGGCGTTGTTGCGTATCATTGCTCCATTACTCGCGCTTATGCTCGCAGCCTGCTCGGGCG
>JANOQL010000468.1:0-1502 GCA_031414835.1 Sphingomonadales bacterium
GCGCAACCTTTACGATCTCACCATCCAGGTCGCGATCGTGCGGCCGGGGCCAATCCAGGGCGATATGGTCCATCCCTATCTGCGGCGGCGCTCGGGGCGTGAAAAGCCCGAATTCCCCGCGCCGCACCCCGATCACGGGCCACCTGACGAGCTGTATCAGGTGCTCGGCAAGACATTGGGGGTGCCGCTGTTCCAGGAGCAGGCTATGAAGCTCGCCATCGTCGCGGCGCGCTTCACCGACAGTGAAGCCAACCAGTTGCGCAAAGCGATGGCGACATTCCGCAATCATGGCGGGATCGACAAATTCGAAGCCAAGATGATCGGCGGCATGGTCGCGCGCGGGTATGAGTCTGAATTCGCCGAACGCTGTTACCGCCAAATTCAGGGGTTCGGCAGTTACGGCTTTCCCGAAAGCCACGCGCTGTCATTTGCACGGCTGGTCTACATTTCGTCATGGATCAAATGCCACCACCCGGCGGTGTTTGCCGCCGCCCTGCTCAATTCGCAGCCGATGGGGTTTTACGCGCCTGCGCAGATCGTGCGAGATGCGCGCGAACATGGGGTGGAGGTCTGCGCGCCCGATGTGAATGGCAGTGAGTGGGATATTTCTGTTTCATCCTCCCCATCGACTTGCGATGGGGAGGTGGCACGGCGAAGCGGTGACGGAGGGGCAGGTCGCGGCACAAAGCCCCTCCACCAAAACGCTTCGCGTTTCGGTCCCCCACCCCAGAATGGGGAGGTATTATTTCTCGGCCTCCGCCAGATCGATTCGTTCCGCCGCGACTGGGCCGATCGCATCATGACGGCGCGGCCCTTCACCAGCGTCGAAGACCTTGCCAGGCGTGCCGCCCTCCCCACCCGCGCAATGAAGCTGCTTGCCGACGCCGATGCGCTGCGGTCGCTGGGACAGGATCGGCGCGAAGGCGGGTGGGATGTCCGCCGCCTGCCGGGCGATGAACTGCCGCTGTTCGCCGCCGCGCGCGCGCGCGAACTCGCCGAAGAACCTGATATGGCGCTCCCCACCATGCAATTGGGCGAGCACGTCTCGGCCGATTACCAGACGATCCGGCTGTCGTTGAAAGCACATCCGATGGAGATTTTGCGGCCGACGATTGCCGCCGAGGGTATCATGACCTGCGCCGAGCTAGCTTACGTCAAGGCAGGCACGCGACTGCGCACGGCAGGTATCGTGCTCGTCCGCCAGCGCCCGGGCAATGGCAAAGCGATCTTCATCACGATCGAAGATGAAACCGGCGTTGCCAATATCATCATGTGGGCGCGCACCTTCGAGGCGTATCGCCGCCCGGTGATGGCGGCGCGGCTGATGGAGGTGCATGGCGAGGTGCAGCGCAGCCCCGAAGGCGTAATCCATCTGATGACGCACCGTGTATTCGACCGCTCGCCACTCCTCGCTACGCTTTCGGAAGCGCATCAGCCCAACATCGTGTTGAGCCGCGCCGATACTTTCCTCAATCCGCTTCATCCCAGCCAGGCGAGCCGGT
>JANOQL010000469.1:0-2477 GCA_031414835.1 Sphingomonadales bacterium
CCGGACCAATATGGCTGGCGTTGAGGCACTTCGCGCGCTTCTGTCACCGTTCGGCTATGCGGTCGAATCAGTCGCACTGGCTGATGCGCTTCATCTGAAAACGGCGGTCACCGCGCTCACGCCCGATCTGTTGCTCGTCAATCCGGCCTGGTTGCCCGACGATGCGTTTCCCGGCTTCGCCCGACTGGAATGCGATCCTCAAGAGCCGTTTGCTGCGAACAGCCTGATGCTGGGCGGCATCGTCCATCTTGCGAAGGCGCATGAACGCACCGCGATGCGGCTGCGTGCCGCAGGGTTCAGCGTTGTGTCGGTCGATCAGTCCGAATTCGCCAAAATGGAGGCGGGGCTGACGTGCATGAGTGTGGTGATCCCGGCAGCAGCCTGACGATCAGAAACCTGCCAGTTCAACAGTCATCAGCGCATACCAGTCGGACACACAGCCTTGAGTCGCGCAAAGGTCGCGGCGCTTGCGGTTCTCCGCTGCCCAGCGGATCAGGCTGACCCGGCCATCGCCGACCATGGGTGCGAGCTTTGCCGAAAACCGCTGCCCGAAATCCCGGTCAGCGGTCGAAAGCGCAGGAGCAGCGCAGATCATCCGTTCGACGCGATTGAGGCGGGGGGCCGCACAGCTGTAACTCGGGCGCGCACGGCCATTGACCGAGGCCTGATCGCCGGGTGGCGTGAACCGGTTGCGGGGAGAGGCCTGCTGCCCTGATGGCACGGGTGTCTTGGCACCGATTAGCCGTTTCACATTCTCGTCAGCCAATCCGGCGAACATCCCCTGCGGGTAGCGCGACAAATAGCTGCGATAGGCGCCTTCGCTGTTTGCATTCACCGCGCCTTGCCAGAACAGCATTTCGGTTGTTTCGGACGAGACACTCGGAACAGGCGCGGACACTGGCGCGGGCGATGAGGTGACGATGGTCGTCGTCATCACGGGCGGGCGGAAATAAAACGCCTGCCCCGACAACGAGCCATAGGTGAACGGCTCCTGCGTCCGTCCGGTTTTGGCAAGAACGTCATCACGGACGGCACGGAAGAGGAGGCTGATCTCAAGCCCTGGCTCGGGCAGCCGCCGCGCCAGTGCTTCGGCAAACGGGCTGTTGGCCCCGTCGCCATCGGCAGCAGTCGATCCGGCCTTCGCGGCATAGACGACAAGTGTTTCGCCCGAAGGCTCGACCATCGCGAGGCCACGCCCGACCGAACGGCTGGCAACGCTGCGTTGCATCGACGCGGAAAACGGATTGTTGCGGCAGGCATCGAGGATCAAAATCCGCATCCGCGCACTTTCGGCCATGGCAAGAGCGGTGTTGAGCCGGGTCGCCTCGATTTCAAGATCGCGATCGCGGACAAGCTGCGCATCGACGGGAATCAGATAATTCTCGCCGCCGAGTTCGATCCCGTGCCCGGCATAATAGATCAGCGCGACATCGGCGCCTTCGGATCGCACCCCGAAATTGCGCAGCTCGGCCTCGAGCGCGGATTTGCCGAGATCGGTCTTCACCTGAACATCGTCGAACCCCGATTGTCTGAGTGCGGCAGCCACCAACCGTGCATCCGACGCCGGGTTCTTGAGCGGGCTAGTGCTTTTGTAATTGCTGTTGGCGATCACGAGCGCGACGCGCTTGGCCTCTGCCGGGGCGGCAAAAACGGCTGTCACTGCCAGAACGAACATCCAAATCATTGTTGACCGCATCGCCCGTCTCCCTTGCGCTACGCCTATCACCTTGCGATTCATGCGCCAAGCACTTGCCAAACGCCGTGTATCGTGGCTTTGCCACGTCTCGGTTGATCGAGGCGATTATCGATGGATGCAGTCACCAGTGTCGCAGGCAAGGCGTATCCGTTTGGCCGCGCCAATGTCGATACCGACGTCATCATACCGGCACACTGGCTGAAAACGATCAGTCGCACCGGGCTTGGGCGTGGCGCGTTCGAGGCGTTGCGGCACGATCCCGACAATCTGTTCGACAGCGCAGACTATGCCGGATCGCCGATCCTGATTGCGGGCGATAATTTCGGCTGCGGATCGAGCCGCGAACATGCCGCGTGGGCGCTCGCCGATATGGGGATCAAGGCAGTGATCGCGCCGAGCTTTTCGGACATCTTCTCGGGCAACGCATTCAAGAACGGCATCTTGACCGTCGTGCTGCCGCAGGAGGCCATCGACCGGCTGATGGTTGTGGCCGAAACAGACAGAATTCATATCGATCTCGAAACCCAGACCGTGACGACCCCGTTTCAGGACCGTTTCGTCTTCGAAATCGATGAGTTTCGCAAACACTGCCTCACAAACGGCCTCGACGAGATAGGGCTGACGATGGCAATGGACGAAAAAATCGCCAGATATGAATCCCGCGCCGACGCGGCCTGGCCATGGTTGAGAGGACAATCTGCATGAAAGCTCTGGTATCCGAAGCCCCCGGCGGGCCTGAAACCCTCGTCATGCGCGATCTGCCCGATCCGGTGCCGGGCAA
>JANOQL010000470.1:0-1769 GCA_031414835.1 Sphingomonadales bacterium
AGCTGCCCGGTCGCGGTCATTGGTCGTCATCGCCAACCAATATGAGAAAAGTGCCCAGCGCGTTCGTTCGATTGACGACGGCGTCGCCGAGGCAACGCAAGCGACGCGGATAGCCACCGGTTTTGCCGCAGGGTTTAATGCCCTTGGCTATGCTTTGTTTTACGGTCGGCTCGATGTGAAAGGCGCACGGATCCCCTTCGAACGGGCCTATGCGCTGGCGACCAGCGATATAGACGTGTTCAGCCGATACGCCTTTTTTTGCGCGCGGACAGGCCGGTTCGCCGAAGCCTCACTGGCGATGGATCGTGCGAAATCTCTCGATCCGTTGAATGCTTCGGTGTTTCGCACGCTCGGAAGCATCAAACTTGCCGAGCGGCAGTATGAAGCGGCGATCGCGGCGGGCGAACAGGCGCTCAAAATCAATCCAAACCGCAACAGTGTGAACGGCGATATCGGCGATTCTTATGTAATGCTCGGCCAGCTCGACAAGGCACGCGCTGCCTATGGCAGAGAGAAAAACAGCCTGATCACGCTTACAGGGCTGGCGATTATCGAGCACCGCGAAGGCAATGACCCCAAGGCGAAGAGCGATCTTGAACAGCTGACGGCCGAACATGGCGATAACGCGCTCTACCAAAAGGCGCAGGTGCTGGCGCAATGGGGCGACGGTGATGCGGCCTTTGCGACGTTGGCTGAAGCGAAGCGGCTGCGCGATTCAGGGATGGTCTATCTGCTCAACGATCCGTTCCTCGACCCCATCCGAAAGGATCCGCGCTTTAACGTCTTGCTATCGCAGGCAGGGTTCCTATGATTTGCACGGCAATCAACGGGGGATCAATGATGCGCAAGACACTGACAATCACGGCAATCGCAGCACTGTCGCTAACCATTACGGCATGTTCGAAAAAGCCCGAAGAGGCTGCTCCGGTTGTGAATGACAGCGCAGCCATCGCGGCACCTGATAATGCGGTGGACGCCGCTGCCGGTAGTGCGACAGTCACCGGCAACACGCAGTCGAGCAACAATCAGGGCAGCAACGATCAAGGCAGCAATGACCAAGGGAGTAACGATCAGGGCGACAAAGCCCAGTAGATCGGCACTGTTTCGGTCGAACCGGCCGCATCACGGAATAGGCGTGACTGCGTTTTCGCGGAAACCTGCTCTCGCCCGGGCGATCCATCCGGTCTGGCTCGCGACATTGACGAATACCGACGGGTTTTTCTGGTTCGGGCGAACGCCCGGTCCTTTGGCAGTGATGCCGCAACCATAGGCCCATGAAACGACGCCGACCTGCACCCACCACTGCCCGACCCGACGTACGACGGGTCCGCCGCTGTCTCCCCGGCAACTGAAGGTGTTGGTCGATCCGCGTGTGGCGACTTCAGGTGGCGGTGTTTCGGCGCACACATGCCCCGCTGTGACCCCGGTATAATAGGGGATCGTCCCGCATTTTTGGGTGTCGATGAATTTGAGATCGCCCATCTGCAGCGCGGTCGCATAAGCCAGTGGCTTGCCACCACTGAGAATGCCCGCCTGGCCGGGTTGACGCACGCGGGTATATCCCCAACCGAGCACGCGGATCAGAACGGGCGGACCCGCCTTGGCATAGCCGGGCACTTCATCGGGGAGCATGATCCGTTTGCCCGTCGCCCTCGCGCCAATCGGTTTGATTTTGAGCAGCGCGATGTCATTGAGCGGTGGTGAGACCTTAGGCTTGTCGGCTGACGGCACATAGCCCTTGTGAAAGACCGCCGCGACAATCTGGTAAT
>JANOQL010000471.1:0-3649 GCA_031414835.1 Sphingomonadales bacterium
TGCCGGAATCGGGCTTCTCCATGCCGGCGAAAAGCCTTCAACTATGAACGCGTTTGTCGAGGCCTATCGTCGTCCACAACCACAGCTTGCCGCAGGACAAGCACTAGCTGGTTCGGTGACCGCGATGATGGACATTTCAGACGGTTTGCTGATCGATGCCTCACGCATGGCAGCGGCAAGCGGTGTAGCGGCGATGATCGATCTTGATGCTATCCCTCTGTCTACCCACTATGCCAGCATCGGTTATGGCGATGATCGAATTGCCCGGATCGATGCCGCAACGGCGGGCGATGATTATCAATTGCTCTTCACCAGCGCTCTGCCGCTGCCGTTGATGCCCTGCCCCGTCACGCGGATCGGGCAAATGGTGCGCGGGCAAGGGCTGCGCCTGCACGACCGCGATGGCGAGGTGCCGCTACCCGATACGCTCGGCTGGGAGCATTAGCACCCCTCAGCGCTTGCCTTTGCGACCCTGCACAGTATAGCCCCGCGTCGAATCCCGGCAAAATTAAGGCAGTCGCACCGGGACATTTTATTCGCTTGGGTAAGAGGGAAACCCTTTGATGATAGTAGAAATTTCGATCGCGTTCGGCCTGCTGGCCGTCGTGTATGGCTTTGTGACCAGCCGTCAGGTGCTCGCTGCAACGCCCGGCAATGCCAAGATGCAGGAAATTGCGGGCGCGATCCAGGAAGGTGCCAATGCCTATCTGACGCGCCAGTATCGCACCATCGCGATTGTCGGCGTTGTCGTCGCAGTTCTGGTCGCGCTGTTTCTGGGGCTGACTTCGATGATCGGGTTTCTGCTCGGCGCAGTGCTTTCGGGCGTTGCCGGCTTTGTGGGCATGAACATTTCGGTCCGTGCCAACGTGCGGACGGCGGCTGCGGCGATGACAGGCCTGCAAGCGGGCCTCACCATGGCCTTTCGTGCAGGCGCAATCACCGGAATGCTTGTCGCGGGCCTCGCCCTCCTCGCAATTGCCGGGTTTTTCTGGTTTCTCATCAACATTTCAGGCCTTCAGCCCAACAGCCGTGACGTGATCGATGCGCTTGTAGCGCTGGCGTTTGGCGCGTCGCTGATTTCGATCTTCGCGCGTCTCGGCGGCGGCATTTTCACCAAGGCCGCTGACGTCGGTGCCGATCTCGTTGGCAAGGTCGAAGCGGGCATCCCCGAAGACGATCCTCGCAACCCAGCGGTGATCGCCGATAACGTCGGTGACAATGTCGGCGATTGCGCCGGTATGGCGGCAGATTTGTTCGAAACCTATGTCGTGACTGTGGGGGCCACGATGGTCCTCATCGCATTGCTCGTCGTCAATGCTGGCGAGATGCTGATGCCATTGATGAGCCTGCCACTGCTGATTGGCGGCGTCTGCGTGCTCACCTCGATCATCGGCACCTATTTCGTCAGCCTTGGTGGCGGAAAGAACGTCATGGGCGCGATGTACAAGGGTTTCCTTGTCACCGCGATCCTGTCGGTCCCAGCCATCTGGTTCGCCACGCAATATGCGCTCGGCGATATGAACACGCTGATCGGCCAGAACCTTGATGGCACCGGCGGCTTCACCGGGCGGACGCTGTTCTATTGTGCGCTCGTCGGCCTCGTGATCACCGGGCTGATCATCTGGATCACCGAATATTATACCGGCACCAATTACCGCCCGGTGCGGTCGATCGCCAAGGCATCCGAAACCGGCCACGGCACCAACGTGATCCAGGGTCTTGCGATCAGCCTTGAAGCAACCGCACTGCCAACGCTCGTCATCTGCGCAGGCATTATCGGCGCGTATCAGCTCGCTGGCCTGATCGGCATTGCGTTTGCCGCAACCGCAATGCTCGCACTCGCTGGCATGGTCGTGGCACTCGACGCTTACGGTCCTGTCACCGACAATGCCGGTGGCATCGCCGAAATGGCGGGGCTCGAAGACTCAGTCCGGGAAAAGACCGATCTTCTCGACGCGGTGGGGAACACCACCAAGGCCGTCACCAAGGGCTATGCGATCGGTTCGGCAGGGCTTGCCGCACTCGTGCTGTTCGCCTGCTACACCGAAGATCTGCGGTTCTACGGCGAAAAGCTCGGCATCGGGCCAGAAGGCGTCAATTTCAGCCTTGAGAATCCCTATGTCATCGTCGGACTGCTGTTAGGCGCGTTGCTGCCATATCTTTTCGGCGCAATGGGAATGACCGCAGTCGGTCGTGCAGCGGGCGATGTCGTCAAGGACGTGCGTGCGCAGTTCGCCGAAAACAAGGGTATCATGGATGGCACCAGCCGTCCCGATTACGCCCGCACGGTCGATCTGGTCACCAAGGCCGCGATCAAGGAAATGATCATCCCGTCGCTGCTGCCGGTGCTGGCGCCGATCGCGGTGTATTTCGTGATCGCATGGGTCGCAGGCAAGGCCAATGGCTTTGCGGCACTCGGCGCATTGCTGTTGGGCGTGATCGTCAGCGGGCTGTTCGTTGCCCTCTCGATGACATCGGGCGGCGGCGCGTGGGACAATGCCAAGAAATATATCGAAGACGGCAACCACGGCGGCAAGGGTTCAGAAGCCCACAAAGCCGCAGTGACCGGCGATACCGTTGGCGATCCCTACAAGGATACAGCGGGCCCAGCAGTCAATCCGATGATCAAGATCACTAACATCGTGGCATTGCTGCTGCTCGCGGCACTGGCGCACAGCTAAGGCCAAACGCAAGCAACGGTACAGTTGAACAGGCACCCCGCTCGATGCAATTCGGGCGGGGCCTTCCCTTTTTGCCTCGCCCACGCTATGCGGCCCGCCTTACTCAAGACACAGGATTTTCATGGCCAAGGAAGAACTTCTCGAAATGCGCGGCACAGTCGTCGAACTGCTGCCCAATGCGATGTTTCGCGTCAAACTCGAGAACGATCACGAAATCCTCGGCCATACGGCGGGAAAAATGCGCAAGAACCGCATCCGCGTGCTGACCGGCGACGATGTACTCGTCGAACTCACGCCCTATGATCTGACCAAGGGCCGGATCACTTATCGATTCAAGTAATGCGCATCCGCGCAGGCCGCTTCAAGTGATCCTAGCCTCAGCGAGTCCTCGTCGGCTCGAGCTGCTCGCGCGGCTCGGAGTGGTGCCTGAGGCAGTCGATCCCGCCAATATCGACGAAACGCCGCGCAAGGGCGAACTTCCGCTTCCTCATGTTTGTCGACTTGCGGCTGAAAAAGCGGCGGTCATTGCCGCGCGACATCCGGGCAAGGTCGTTCTCGCTGCCGACACGTTGGTGGCGTGCGGTCGTCGCATATTGCCCAAGGCCGAGGCCGAGGCGCAAGCCCTTGAGTGCCTCACGCTGCTCTCGGGCCGTCGCCACCGCGTTCATACTGCGCTGACCGTCATCGACGCAGGCGGCACGGCCCGGCATCGCGTCTCCACCAGTATCATCGCATTCAAACGCCTCAGCGACGTCGAGATCGCTGCCTATCTCGCTTGTGGCGAATGGGAGGGCAAAGCTGGCGGCTATGCCATTCAAGGGAGCGCCGAAGCCTTTGTTCGTCACATGGCGGGATCACATAGCGGCGTCATGGGATTGCCATTGTTCGAAACCCGCGCGCTGCTGATCGCGGCGGGAGTGACCCTTGGCTGAATGGCTTTATGAAGACGGCATTGGCGAAGCGCGTGC
>JANOQL010000472.1:0-12659 GCA_031414835.1 Sphingomonadales bacterium
GGCGAACATGCGGTGAGCGATCTTGCGGTGGGTGAAAAATTCGAAATCGGCGTCGGCCAAAGCCCTGATGTCCAGTGGCGTGCGTTTCGCGTGAACGAGGCCGATCGCAAGCAGGGCTGGATCGTGATTATCACCAACGCGCGGAACGTGCCGATCAAGGCCGAGATCATCGTTGATGGTGATCTGGTCGATCCGCCACCGGGGATCGAGCGCGGCGTCGGCGGCTGGGTGCTGCCAGTTGACGTGCCCGCCAATGACAGTGCGACGCTGCGCTATCTGCTGAAATCCGATCTGAGATGATCGATGTGCAAGTGTAACGAACAGCGCGAGACTGGCCTTGCGTGGTATCAACTGAACCCCGGCACCGAGGAGTGTTTCGAAACCATCATCGTCATCGACGGACTGTGGGAAAGCATCCGCCAATGTCGTGATTGTGGGCAATTTTGGCACCAGCAAACCAGCAGCGGTCATGCCGACATCGAATATTCTGAAAGAATAACGCCCAAAGACTATAAGCGCTTGTTGAAAAAACACGGGCTGACTGTGCCAGCGGTGTAAACGCTCCTATCTTGCTCTCAGCAGCACATCCAGGCTCCCATCGCCCGGCCCGATTTTCTCCATCCTCGGATAACGATGCCCGCCTGCCCAAGCGACCGGCACTTCGCGCACGCGGCTCCCCGATTTGACGATCAGCTTGATTGGCGCAGCCCCACTCTTGGTCGCCGCCACCGCATCACGTAGCACTGATTCCGAATAGGCGACCCCATTCACGGCGACAATTTCCGCCGCCACGGTCAGCCCCGCATTGAACGCAGGGCCATCCCAGATCACCTGCGTCAGATGCCCGGCCTTACCGACGATCATCCCGAGCGAATAGGTCAGATTGACTTCGGCGGCTCGCTTTTCAGCATCCTTGAAGAACGGCGTCGGTTCATCTCCGAAGATCAGCCGATACCCGCCAGCGTTGAGCCCTGCGAGCAAGCCGCGTTGCCCGGTGCCTTCGATCCGCGTCGACAGGAAGTTCTTCCAGTCATGCGGGACGACCGCATTCATATCGCGCACGACATCGTCGAGCGTGAACGACACTGCGTTGTAATCGCCGTCCTTGCCGCCCCCGAAAAACACGCGCGCGAAATCGTCGATGCCCTTCGTTCCGCCCGATTTCTGCCGCATCAGCGCATCGGCTTCGAGCCAGATCATCAGGCCTTCGTTATAGTAATCCTCGCTCCGCTGCTGGCTGGCCCAGCCTTTGGGTCTGCGCGGCGTGATGATCGGATCGCGCGTAGTATCGATCACGCTGCGCCACTCGCGTCCCTTGCGGATGTCGAGTCCTGCGGCGATCGCGGCGATGGCATCGAGCGTGTCCTGCTTTGAAAACAGCCCTGATCGCGCACCGAGGACATAGCCCCACAATTGGTCCTGCCCTTCATATACCCAGAGCAGATCGTTGACCAACGGCGTGCGGAAATCGCCGACGATCTGGCCTGCGGGTCGCCGATGCTTGCCCACCCAGGCGTGGCTGAATTCGTGCGGCAGCAGGTTGCGGCGGCCTGGGCCTGCATCCCATTCAGTGAAATACTCACGATTAACGCTGTTTTCCGATGACCGGTGATGTTCAAGCCCGATCCCGCCGAGTTCATCGGTCAGCGCGAGCAGGAAATCATAATGATCGAACGGCCGCGTGCCGAACAGTTTGATCGCCTGATCGACCAGCCGCTTGTGCGCATCGAGATGCTGCGGCTTGGGCGCCAGATACTTGGCATCGTCGGCAACAATATTGAGCGTGACATTCGGCGTGAGCGGTTCGGCGCGGAAATGCTTGCCCGCAAACACCGGGCTGTCGATCAGCGTCTCATAATCGACTTCGCCATAGCTGATCGTCGACGTGACCGGCGCGCCGACCGGGCGGAGCGCCGTTGCCGCGCGCCAGCCGGGGGGCAGCGTCAGCGACGCGCGGATCGGGATGCGGCTGGTCTTCCAGCCAGCAGGATAAAGCGACACCGATTGCCATTGCAGGTTCATCATCGCATCGGTGACGACGACACGGCCCTGATCGGCCTCGGTCGCCGACAGGAACTGAAACTCGACATCAAGGCTGCGCGCGCCCTGCGGCACATCGATGTGGAACGCGTAAACATCGGTCGGATCGCGCCGCCATGGCAGGGTGCGCCCGCCTGTCTTGATCGTCAGCCCGCTGAGCTTTTCAATCTGTCCGCGCGGCGCGTGGTTGCCCGGTAGCCATTCGGGGAACATCAGCACTTTGGGGCCAGTGCCTGCGACCGGGATCGTTTGCTTCACGCGAAAGATGCGCCGATCGATGTCGGTGGCATCGACGCTGAGCGTCATCGTGCCGGGATAGGCGGCGTCGCGCGCTTCGGGGATTGGGGGATAGGACTGCGCAGAGACGGGGGCGGCAAGAGCCAGCCCAACAGCAAACATCATATTCCGCATCGTTTTGAGACTAGCCTCCGCCCAAGGTGTTGATCGTGAACGCCAATATGCCGATGTTGAAAACGAAAGCCACCACCGACTGCGCGAGCACTACTCTTCGGATCGTTCTCCCACCGATCTCGATATCGGAGGTCTGGAAGGTCATTCCGAGTGTGAACGAGAAATAGACGAAATCCCAGTAATCGGGTTCCTCAGTGTCGGGAAATGTCAGGCCGCTGCCCCCATAGCGTTCGCCGTAGAACAGATGGGCGTAGTGCAACGCGTAAATCATGTTCCCGAAAAACCATGCGAGCGCCAACGTCGCGATGATCAGCGCGGCGAGCGGCTTGCCGGGGCTCGACAGTTCGACCCATATTGTGATCGTCAGAACCGCCGAAATGACGGCGGCCATAACCAGTAGCATGGGACGGTTGGCATCGTTTTGCGCGGCGTGGGCGCGGATCGAGGCCGCATCTCCGTTCCGCAACAATGGCCATAGTGAGACGAGGAAAACGGTCGCAGCGACATCGAATCCCCCCATGATCGCTTCATGCCACACGCCGGTCGTGCCCTGAATTGCCGCCGCCGCGACCGCGAACAGGGCGATAAACAGCAGGAAGCGCGGCGGGGCAATTCGGTTGCCGATGGTTTTGGTTCGGGTGGCCATGGGGCGGCGGTAGCGTTTCGCAATCGCCTCGCCTAGGGACGGTGCGCTATGGCGAAAATCCAGACTCCAAAAATCCAGACGCCGCGGCCGATCCGCGGCACCCAATCGATGCTCGGCGAAGAGGCCGACCGCTTCCACCATGTCGTCGAGACGTTCGACCGCGTCCGGCGGCTTTATGGCTTCAAGCGGATCGAACTGCCGGTGTTCGAGGCGACCGCGGTGTTCGCGCGCAGCCTTGGCGAGACGACCGATGTTGTGTCGAAGGAGATGTACACCTTCGAAGATCGTGGTGGGGATTCGCTCACGTTGCGGCCAGAATTCACCGCCGGGATTTGCCGCGCCTATCTGACCGAAGGCTGGCAGCAATACGCGCCGCTCAAAGTGGCAACGCACGGGCCATTGTTCCGCTACGAACGTCCGCAAAAGGGTCGCTTCCGGCAGTTCCACCAGCTCGATGCCGAAGTGATCGGTGCCGCCGAACCCGCCGCCGATGTCGAGTTGCTGTGCTTTGCTGATCAACTGCTCAAGGAGTTGAAGATCGAGGGCGTGACGCTCAAGCTCAACACGCTCGGCGATGGCGAGAGCCGTGAAGCATGGCGCGCGGCGTTGGTGGCGCATTTTGAGGGGCATCGCAGCGAGCTATCCGAAGACAGCCTAAAACGCCTCGAAACCAACCCGATGCGAATTCTCGACAGCAAAGACCCCCGCGACCGCTCTGCCGCCGACTCCGCCCCCAAAATGGTGCTGAGCGGTGAAGCCGAGGCGTTCTTCGGAAAGGTATGCGAGGGCTTGGATGCGGCAGGGGTGGCATATGAGTTGGCCCCGCATCTGGTGCGCGGGCTTGACTATTACCGGCATACCGCATTCGAATTCGTCACCGACCGGTTGGGAGCGCAGGGCACAGTGCTGGGCGGCGGGAGATATGACGGGCTGATCGAAACTCTGGGTGGCCCGCATACGCCAGCGGTGGGCTGGGCTGCCGGGATCGAGAGATTGGGCATGTTGTCCGATACGTCCGGGCAGATTGCCGACTGGATCGTCGTCATCCCAGAAAGCCCCGACGTAGAAATTGATGCTGCGGCTGCGGTATTTGCACTCAGAGGAGTGGGAAAGTCAGTTCAATTTGCGTTTCGCGGCAACGCGAAACGTCGGTTCGAGCTCGCACGAAACGGCCCCCCGATCTTTCAATTATCGTTTACAAGGGAGCTTGGCGATACAGTGAAACTGCGTTTCAAGGTATTTGCTAGTGGGGGGTTGGCTTCGATCGACGATTTCACGGACTGCATGAATGCGATAGGTGCGCGGTTTCTATATCAAACGACGTTGCTGGATAAGGAAAATGGCGTCTTTGAAGCGACTGCAAGCCGACGTGATCTTAACGTCTGATCGCAATGACCAGAGCATCGCGCAGACTTTCATTGATAGTTTAGTCTCGCATCTCCGCCATTGCTTCTGTTACCCTGAACGTGTTTCAGCATCCGCGGTAATGGCAAACGACCTGCCGTGCCAACCCTCCGCCTGCGTCCACTTCGCCGCTGGCGAGCAAAAATCGGATGAAATATAGGATCAGGGAGTCAATCTTATCCCGAACCGAAATGTGCGGCCGGGCGAGGGCAATCCCAATTGAGGCAGGATCAAAGCATCGCTTGCGTTGTCGAGCGACGCCGTCAGGGTGAACGTCCCGAACGATGCTACCTCCACAACTTTCCAGAATGCGCGGAAGTTGAGGCTTGTCGCGCCGGGGAGCCGAACGAACGCGCCATTGTCGGCGAGATCTGTCGCAGAGCCCATGTTCTGCACCTCAGCGCGCAAATCGAGTGCGTCGGTGGCGTTCCAGTCGAGCGCTGCCGTGATCTGCCTGCCTGGACGCTGAAGCAGCGGTTGCCGCGTTCCGCTGGCTTCACGTTTGGATCTGCCGTCCTGTAGTGCGACGCTCAATTCTGCCCTCAAATTCTCCGTCAGACCGGCGGTTGCAGTTGTTTCAAGTCCATATGAGAAACTCCCCTGCGTGTTAAACCGTTGCCTCCGGTTGACCGTGCCGACGCGGACAATTCGCTGTGCGACTGTATCGTCGGCGTCGGAAAGCCAAGCTGTGCTGCTCAACTGAAACGTGTCCGACGGTCGCCACGCAACGGTCAGGTCTCCCAAGAGCGCGCGTTCGGGCTTGAGGTCGGGATTGGGTTGAAAACGGCCCAATGCTTCGCCGAACAGTTCGCGCGGTGACGGGAATCGGTTGCGCCGACCGAGTGATGCGGTGATCTCAAGCGAGGATAATGGGTTCCAGTGCACTGCCCCTAAAAACCCCAGCGAGGTCGATGATGGCTGCGCAGGTTTATCGCCCGTCAATGGAGTTTCAGCGCGGTCAACGCTCATTCCCAAAGTCGCCTTTACTTTATCAGTCAGCTGCTGATCGACCTCTGCTCCGCCGGAAAATAATCGCTGGCGATAGGCAAGCGGCGCTCTGGCAATATAATCCCGCGCAAGGCCGGTGGCGGTGGCCGAGTCAATCTGGACATGGGTTGAGGTTTGCGCATTGCCCGAAAGGCGAAGTGTTGTCGCTCCCTTGCCAAACGTAAAAACGGCGCGTGCGCCTGTTGTCCGGTCGCGGCCGTCTTCGCGGCTGCGCAATGCCGTATAGGTTGAATCACGGTAAGCGTCGATCGTCTGATCAAAATATTGCCGCCAACCGGTAATGCGCAGCATTGCATTGTCGGACAGCTGCCAGCGCAGCGCGCCGGTCAACTGGGTCAGGTGCCAGTCGGGATAGCGCCAGAAGCGGGGAGACGAAAGCGCGGGGTTCAAATCACCTTGGGCCGCAATGCCGCGTTCGACATCGGCATCCAGCACGGAAATCCGAAGTCCCAGCGGACCCGCATCATATTCCCCTGCTGCAAACAGACTGAGTGCCGATAAATCAGTGTTGGTTCGGCGGCGCGAGGACGTCGGATCAAAAGGCACACTTGCCGGGTCAGCAATCCGCTCGGCGTCGCGCTTCAGGTGCCCAAACCCGGCGACGACCGAGAAACCATTGCCTAAAGGCGCACTTGCCAAAGCACTTGCGTTGATTGTTCCATAAGTTCCAACTTGCGCTTCGCCCCGCACCGCAAACTGCTCGCGCGCCGTGATCGTTTGCAAATCGACCACGCCGCCAACTGCGTTTGCGCCGTATTCAATGGGAGATGCGCCTTTGACGACTTCAACCGAGCCGATCAGGCCTGCTGGCAGCAAAGCCAGATCGACCCGCCCGTCCCACGGTGTCGCGAGCGGTGCGCCGTCGAGAAACACCGTGGTTTGCCGCTCCTCTGCGCCGCGCACGCGCACCACCGCTTCGCCGCGCGAATTAACCCGCAGCGAAACTCCGGAAACGGCACGAAACAGATCAGCGATGGCGGCAGGCGCGCGTTCATCAATCGCTTCGCGGTCAAGCGTGATGGAGGGTGAGCGGACACGTTGAGGATCGCGCGATGCAGTAACGATAATGTCGTTGGGCGCACCCTGAGCATAGGCCAGTTGCGGCGATGTCAGCGCGATGCTGATAAGCAGAGTTCGTCTCACGGGGTTTCAGCACTGTCACGTTTCTTGCGCGCCAATTTTGGCTTGTGACCCAGATAATGCCAGATGAAGATCACCGGAGTCGCAAGGCCGATGCCCCAGTGCGCGATGCTCGACCAGCTGCGCAGCCCATCATCACCAACATAATAAAGCAGATACCCGGTCAGGATCAGCACACCGATCAGCGCCGTGAGCCCAATCCCGATATTGTGCTGATGACGGTCCTTCCAGCCCTTCGGCATATGGACGACGAACAGCCCGCCGAAGCCAAGCAGTGCGGGGATAAGCACCAGTCCGTGCAGCCTCAATATCCAAGGTTCAAGCGGGTTGGTTTCAAGCCCGAATTCGCCTTCCACTTGGCCATAGTAATGGAGCAGCAGCCACGCTGCGCCTGACAGCCACAAGACGCTCCCGCTGATTATCAGCAGCCAGATTTGCCAGCGGGCGAGTTTGGCCGAGCGCGTGTTTGGCATCAGGCTGCTTCACTCAGCTGATAACGAACAACTTGTCCGTCATGCTCGATAAGCAACCGATCAGCCAGCGCAGGATCGACCATTGCCACTTTTGTCATGGCGTCAGCCATGACGCAGGAACTGGCGATCACCGTCACTGTGTGATCGGCGACAATTGGTTTTGCGCCTCGGCCGATATGCGGGGTGACGATCTGCCCCCGAACTGTCCGGCGGGTGCGCTGATTATCAGAACTCGCAACGGCGCAGTTTTTCAACGGGAAGGATGTGCTCAGCCTGCCGTCTCCCATACGCACCTCGACTGGCATTGCGGCGTGACCGAACACCCGCAAGTCTCCTCCTGCGTTGACGACCCCTTGCGCTACTCCTGCGTCTTGCAATGCCGCGACGGCGCAATCGACCGCATAGCCTTTGGCAATGCCACCAAGATCAACGAGTGTCCGCCGGTGCAGCCTGACATGACGGTCATCGATGATATCTATGTCACGCGCGTCGCCGTCATAACGTCCGAGATGCTCAATATTCATGCGCGGCAGGAAATGGTTGCGGACGAGCTGGCGACCGATGGCAATGTTAAACAGCCCCCCGGTTACCACGTTCAATCGATCCGCGATCCGCAACACTGACACTGTGTCGGGATCGAGAGCGATAAGTTCGCTAGGCCTTGCGGCTCGCAGTTTTGCAAGGTCGCTGGCTTCTGCGTGAAACGACATCAAGTGGTGAATGCGGGCAATCTCGGCAAAACCGAGTTCGATTACCGCATCATTCCCGACCGGAACGCCAATCTCTACAATCGTTCCCAGCCAGGGCCGTGCGCGGCGAACAAGATTATCCGATACCGACACCTTCAGGCATTGAGTGCGAGGGCGTTTGTCGCAAGGAGGCGGCGGACACCTTCGGTGATGTGGACGCACGATAGGGTTGCGCCGGAGATATTCTTGATCTGCTTGTCGATTTGCAGCGGTTGCCCATAACGCTTGCCCGCAAACTGCGCGCGCCATTTCGGCAGACGGATTTGGTCTCCATAGGATTCGCGGTAATCCATAACCTCGATCCCGCGAACTCCGCCGCCCTCATCAAGGGCGAGGGCATATGTGATAAATTCATGCTTGCCGTAAACTTTATCGATGAACAGTGTGCCGAGCTTGCCGTTTGCGCCATAAGCGTCGAGCGCCGTTACTTTCGCTGCTGTCACGCGGGTTCCGGCAGCTTTGGCAATAGCCTTCATCTGTTCCTTGGTTAGCGTTACCGAGCGGTCAACAAAGCGGGTGGCGTTCGGGAATAGCGCTTTTTTGACCGCTTCACCCGAAAAATACACCGTTGCTGATGCAGAGCCGCTGGCAAACATCAGACCCGCAGGCAAAGCCAGGATGACAGACCGACGATCCATGGCGGCTTAGATTTCCAGCCCGAAGGTCAAACCGACATGAACTTTCTCATGTTCGTCGACGTTGCGGCCATTGCGGTTGAACGCAAATTTTCCGCCCCCCGCAATTTGCCAGAGGACGCCAGCGGTCGCCCAGAATTTCTTGTCGGCATAATGCACCGTCGGCCCGAGATAATTGCCATTTTGATACTGGCTGCCAAATTTGAACGGGAATTTGGAACGGTTCAGATTGGGATCATATTCGCCGGTCGTTGTATCAAGCGGGCTGAGATAATCCGATTGATGCCGGAACTCGCCGCCCACATACCATTTGGGCGCGACGCGGTAGGAAACACCTGCTGAAATATCGAGCGCGATTTCTTTCTCGATGATGCCGGGTGACTTGCGGTCTTCCCATTCGATCTTCGGCGAAAAGGCGAACACGAGCTGGTTGTTCAGGAAGTTTTTCTGAAAATGCAGTTGCAGTTCCACGGCATCCTGATTGATCTCCGAACCGTCGAGCCGGTATTTGAAGCGGTGATCCCATTCGACGCTGACGGCCAGCCCAATCGGATCCTTGTAAGGACTGAGGATGTTATATTTCAGGCCAGCATCGATCCCGCCGATCTGAGTCTTCTTGAACCGCCCCCCAGCAGCACCTTGCGTATCGAAATAGGGCTGCAAGTCAGGATTGGTTGTCGAATAATTGTGATTGAAAATAGCGACTTCGCCATAAATCGTCAGCCGGTCGGTTATGCCATGTTCTGCCTCAAGACGGATGTCGTTGAAGACATAATCCGAATCCGCCTTACCGCGCTTCGATATGGTCGCGATCTTCAATTCAGTTTCACCCTTGGGCAGCGTTTCTGCGCCCTTGGTATAAATCCACAAGCTTTCGTCCGCACGAGCAACAGATGGAAGCGCGACCAAGCTAAGGAAGGCCAATGGGGCGAATTTGCGAATCGTCATTCATGTTCCCCTCTGCAATCTGATCCCCCTGACAATATTGCGAATGACTTGCAAGTGCATAATCAAGGGTGCACGAGGCATGTTGTTTGTTGCAATAAATATCGGGGTCGGACTGCGGTGTCGGCGGTCTGGCGCTGTCAATCATGTGCCACCAGTCGTCGGTAAGTCCTAGGTCGGCCCGCGTTTTCAAAGCGGCCGGTTGCCTTCTTGGTTGTCAGAGCAGCTTTTGTGACCACGCGACGAGGTTATGCTATCAAACCCGCGTTCGCAGTAATCGCTCCAGAGCAAAGGTCAGCACGGAAAGCCATGCCCCACACCCGCGTCTTCACCGCGACCACTGCCGACATTGATGAACTCGGGCATGTCAACAATGCGGTTTGGGTGCGGTGGATTCAGGAGATGGCGACGTCGCATTGGGTCGCGGTGGCTCCGGCTGAAGCGCAGGCGGCGTTCGTTTGGGTCGTGGTGCGACATGAGATTGATTATCGCGGCAATGTGGGTTTTGGGGATGCTGTCAGTGGATCGACTTGGATTGATGCGGCCCCGCGTGGCGCGCGGTTCGATCGGCGGGTGGCGTTTCATGATGCTGCGGGAAGGGCGGTGGTCGAGGCGAACACGACCTGGGCGTTGATCGATCGCGCCACGGGCCGGATCGCGCGGGTACCGAAGGATTTGGCGGGGTTGTTTTTCGGGGGGTAGAAACTTGCTTCCTCACCCGCTCATGTCGAGCGAAGTCGAGACACGGTGGACAGGCGGATACTGCCTCTCGACTACGCTCGAGGTGAGCGGCTGCTGCTTGCCTAAGCGGCCCGCGTCCGCCCCAGCAACCCCAGCACTGCCCCCAAAGCCTCAGGCGCGCAGGCAAAGCCGAAATGGCCGCACTCGACTTCGATCGCTTCATCGACTTCGCCAGTGGCCCCGCACGCACTTGCTTGCGCCACGATTCCATCGGTCCGTGACCAGAGCGCATAGGTCGGCACCGGAGGCTTTTGCGCTAGGCTCACCGCAATCGGAGGCGCATCGACGGGGTGCTTGGCGACATATTCATATAGCCGCCACGCGTGATTGGCGCGGATGTCGCCTGAAAACGGGCTGCCCATCGTCACGACGCGCGCGACGCGGTGTGGGGCGTGCTTGGCATATTCACGCGCGATCAGCCCGCCAAGGCTCCAGCCGATCAGCGTCACCTTTCCGCCGATCTGGTCGAGCTGCGCATCGAGCCGTTGGAGCATGTCTGCCGTCACACCCAGATTGCGGCCCAACCCCCAGCCAAAGGCGCGGTAATTGGCGGCATTGAGCGTGCGCCTGAGCAGTTCCATCCGCGCATCATCGACCATGAACCCGGGGAGCAGCACAACCGGGTGCCCCTCGCCATCGTGCCCGGCAGCGATATCTGCACTCTGGCGGATGCCGCGCGCCCAATCCTTGAAGACGCGTGCTTCGCCGAACAGGAGCGAGAGGGCAGGGGCAGTGGCCGAGGGCTGCGGAAATTGCTGATACATGCGACCCACATGGGGGACACGTCATAAATCTGCAATGAACGAGATCACTGCGGCCTGAATAATCCTCGCCTTGAGGCGAGGGGGACCGCTTGCGGTGGCGTGGTGCAAACAATGCGCGCGGTAGCGCGCTGGCTGGCTGCTGCCGCAGCCATTTTTTTGCACCACTTCGACGAGCGCTTCGCGCCGCCACCTCGCCTCGAGGCGAGGATTTCGATACGACTCATCCATTGACCCGCCATCTTGTGAGCGCAAGGTTGGACAGCGCGGGATTGATGCTTACATGGGCCGCACATGCCGCCCGATCAGTCTGCTCAGTCCCTTGGCGACCACACCAAGAATCTCGACCTTGCGGTCATGCGCCGGTTCCTGCCGTATCTGTGGCCAAAGGACCGGCGCGATCTGAAAATTCGCATCCTGTTCTGCTTCGTGCTGGTTGTGGTGTCGAAATGCGTCCAGCTATCGATGGGGTTCCTCTATGCAGGTGCCATCGACCGGATGGCTCCGGGGATGGAGGCTGGCGTCAGCGTCGCGATGGCGCTGGTTGCGGCTTATGCCGGGGCACGGTTTGGCGGCGTGCTGTTCGACAATCTTCGCAATGTGGTGTTCGAACGCGTCGGGCAAGATTCGACGCGAGAGCTTGCCGAGCATGTCTTTTCGCATCTTCATAAATTGTCTTTAAGATTTCATCTCAGCCGCCGGACAGGTGCCGTCACCAAAGTGATCGAGCGCGGGACCAAGAGCATCGATGTGATGCTGTATTTCCTCCTCTTCAACATCGCGCCGACGGCGATCGAGCTGATCGGGGTCGGGATTATATTCTGGACCAAGTTCGGCCCGGGGCTGGTGGCTGCGACATTCGTGATGGTGGTCGCCTATATCGTGTTCACTCAGCGCGTGACCGACTGGCGCAATGCGCTCCGCGTCGAAATGAACGAGCTCGATACTGCCACCGTGGCGCGTTCGGTCGATAGCCTGCTCAATTATGAAACCGTGAAGTATTTCAATGCCGAAGCCCGCGAGTCTGCCAATTATGCCAAGGTCGTCCGCCGCTGGGCCGATGCGGCGGTGAAGTCTGAAAACTCGCTTGCGCTGCTCAACATCGGCCAGTCGCTGATCACCAACAGTCTGATGGCAGGGGCGATGGCCTACACGGTCTGGGGCTGGAGCAAGGGGATGTTTACGACCGGCGAGGTGGTGCTGGTCAACACGCTGCTGGCCCAGCTGTTTCGTCCGCTCGATCTGCTCGGAATGGTGTATCGGACGGTGCGGCAGGGCGTGACCGATATGGCCGCGATGTTCGATCTGATCGATACCGAAAGCGAAATTGCCGATAGCCCCGACGCGGTGCCGCTGATTGTGGCAAATGGCGAAATCCGCTTTGAAGATGTCGTGTTCAATTACGACGCCGACCGCCCGGTGCTGACCGGGCTGAGCTTTGTCGCCGCCCCGGGAACGACGCTCGCGGTTGTCGGAGCGTCGGGGGCCGGGAAATCGACCATAGCGCGGTTGTTGTTCCGGTTTTACGATGTCACCAGCGGACGGATCGTCATCGACGGGCAGGACATTCGCGATGTGACTCAGTCGACGTTGCGCGCCGCCATCGGCATCGTCCCGCAGGATACGGTGCTGTTCAATGACACAATCGGATACAATATCGCCTATGGCCGCGAAGGTGCGACGCAATCCGATGTCGAAGCGGCGGC
>JANOQL010000473.1:0-1918 GCA_031414835.1 Sphingomonadales bacterium
AAATGCTTGACCGTCGCGATCACGTTGTGCGTTTGCAACCCCAGCCCGAGCGCAGTGCCCATGACGCCGAGGTGATACGGATCTTCGCCATAGGTTTCCTGCGCGCGACCCCAGCCCGGATGGCGCAACAGGTTGAAACAGACTGCGCCCGACAAATTGCACCCCTGTGCGCGGATTTCGACCGACATCGCCTCGCCAATCCGCAGTTCAAGATCGGGATCAAAACTCGCGCCTCTGGCCATAGTGCAGGGAAAACAGGTCGAACTCCCCCGCGCCACACCGCGCGGCCCATCCGTGAACCAGAGTGCCGGAACACCCAGCCGATCGATCCCGCCGCCTGCGCGGTAGGGCCGCGCACCCCAGCGCCCACCATCGTCCTTATAGGCTTTGAAAAACCCCTTGCCCGACATCATGCCGATTTTTTCGGCGAGGCTGGCTTCGGTCAGGATCGCTTCGACTGTGTCGGCGATCTCCGCTTCGGTCATGCCGGTTTGGGGTGCGAAATGGGTCACATCATCGGTCCTGCCAGCCGTTGCGGATCGATGCGTTCATCGTGCCACTTCATCCCCCAGTGGAGATGCGGCCCCGTTGCGCGTCCGGTTGCGCCGATCGAACCGACGCGCTGCCCCTGCCGTACGACATCGCCCGCGCGCACGTCGATTTTGGACAGATGGAGGAACGCGCTGTTCAATCCCATCCCGTGATCGATCAACAGCAAATTGCCTTCCAATGTGAACGGGCTTGCGGCGGCCAGCGTCACGACGCCATCGGCAGGCGCCACAACGGGCGCGCCTGTCGGTCCTGCCACATCGACACCTGAATGCGGCGCTCCTGGTTGGCCTGCATAGATCCGCTGCGATCCGAACAACCCCGAAATCCGCCCGCGCGACGGCCAGATAAAGGATTGCCGCCAGCCGGTCGCATCGCTCGCGATCCGGCGTGCAGCATTGATCTGCAAAAGCTCACCCGGGCGGCGTGACTGAAATTCGGCATCGGGCTGGCTGTGGTGCGGCAGCCGCGACAGGTTTTCGATCTTCCACGCCCATTTGGCAACGGGCAGCCGCTCGGTGACGCTTTGACCGTTGGCAAGGAACGCGGTGATCAGCGCGGTCGTTGCATAGTCGCGCCCGAACCCCACGCCGAAGCGGCCATCGCGGGCGATGCCGACATCGCGGCCGTCGATCACGAGCCGCTTCGTGCCTTGTGGCACCTGCCCCAGCGCATAAATCCCCTGCTGCGGCTGGCGGTTGAGCCGGAACGTGCCGATCGCCAGCGCCGGCTGTGGGGCGGGACGGGCCAGTGTCACAACGGCGGCAACTTTGGGCTTCTGCGGCGGCACAGGCTCTGCTGCAATGCAACTGCCCGGCAGCGTGATCAACCCGAACATCACGGCGGCCGTCCGGAACCCGATCATGCGTCAGCCAGCACCTTGGTTGCGATATCGGCGCTGGCGTAAGGCTCCTGCCGCAAAATGCTCCAGTACCGCAGCGATTCGAGTGTGATCGGCACACCCGAAACGGCGCACAGCACATAATCGCCATGCGCGAGCACGCGAAACCCGTTCGCCATATAGTGCAGCCGCGCCACTCGGCCCTGCGCCATCAACATCGTCCTGGTCCTTGCTTACAACAGCGTCGGCTGGTCGGGCTTCGCCCTGACCTTGGCACCATCCTTAGCAGAGCCGCCGCTACGCTCAACCCGCGCCCCAACCTGAACATCGACGCTGCCATCGCCAAAGCGCAGCGTCAGCAACGCTGCGCGATTGGCGGCATCGGCACGCGTCACCGTCTTTCCATCGCGCGTCGTCACTCGCGCATAGCCGCGTTCAAGAATACGATCGGGATTGAGCGATTGCGCCACCCGCCACAATTGATCGAGCCGTGTGCGCGACTGGGTGAGTTTCTGGGTGAGCATCGCA
>JANOQL010000474.1:0-3546 GCA_031414835.1 Sphingomonadales bacterium
GACGCGTGACATGCTCAAGACGATGAAGCGCGGATCGGTGCTGGTCGATATCGCGATCGATCAGGGCGGCTGTTTCGAAACCAGTCACGCCACCACGCATGACGATCCGGTGTTCGTCGAAGAAGGCATCATCCATTATTGCGTCGCCAATATGCCCGGCGCGGTCGCGCGGACATCGGCATTCGCGCTCAACAACGCGACACTGCCGTTTGCGATGCGGCTCGCCAATCTGGGCGCGGATGCAGCGATGAATGCCGATCCGCACCTTGCAAACGGGCTGAACGTCAAAGGTGGCAAGATCATGCACCCCGCCGTCGCCGAGGCACTGGGTCTGCCCTGCGGATAATCAAAGATTAACACCGCTGCTGCTAACGAGTCCGAAATGACCCCTTTCGGATCATCCTTGCGCATCGGCCGCTGGCTGGCATTTTGTCTTGCGATGCTGTGCTGGTCATTGCCAGCGGCGGCGCAGGAATTGCTGGTCAACCGCAGCTTTGAAAGCCCCGTCGTGCCGAACAACGGCAATAATTTTTATGCCACGATTCCCAACTGGACGGTGATCAACGTTAATCCGGCAACGCAGACGCTTCCCTTTAACGTCATCAGGCCGTTCGCTGGCTATGCCAATAACCCGACAGCCCCACCGACTGGCGGCGGCATCCAGTATCTCGACATCAACGGCGCGTCAGGAAACATCCGGCAAACCATCACAATCCCGTCGGATGGCATGATCGATTTCAGCGGATGGTATTCGGTCCGCGATTTCCCTCAGGCACTATCGGGGCTGACCATCAACATCAGGACGGCGGGCGGGGCATTGGTGGGCACTGTCAGCACCAGCTTTGTCGCTGCCGATCCGATCGGTTTGTGGAAGCTGGCGGCCTCAGCCAATTTGCCGATCACTGCGGGCACCTATATTTTCGAAGCCGAGATACCCAATTTCGCAAATTTCGATCTGGCGAGCGTGGTGTTCAAGCCTGCGATGACGCTGACCAAAACCAGCGCGCCGTTCAGCGATCCTATCCGCGGCACGACCAATCCGCTGCACATCCCGGGCGGCATCGCCGAATACAACATCAGCGGATCGACGCCGGCTAGCTATTCAGTGACATCGGGCAGCATCATCGTTGGCGATGCAACCCCTGTCGGCAGCGATCTTGTGGTTACCGACATCGCGGGCGCAGGCAGTGGTCCCGCGCTCTTTGCCGCTGGAAGTTCCGGGTTGGCATATATTTTCACCAGCCTTGCCAGCGGAACCGATGATATTGAGTTTTCGAACAATAGCGGGGCAAGTTACGCCTATGTGCCCACCGCGGATGCAAACGGCGTCGATCCTGCCGTCACCACTGTCCGCGTTCGCCCGCGCAACGCGATGGCTGCCAGCACAAGTTTCAGCGTGCGCTTGCGATACCGGATCAGGTAACCCACCGACATAATCCGCACAGCCGCGAAATCGCGATTGCGCGTCAGGTGTGAGTGGCAAAGTCTGTCCGGGTGGCCTGCTTTTGGCGCGCCAGTTCAAGGGCATCGACGAACTGATCGGTGCACTGGTTCCAGTCAAAACTTTGGCCGTATCGCGCCGCAGCCGCGCGGTTGCAGGTCAGCGCCGCGTCGATCGCAAGACCAAGATCATCATGCAATGCGCCAATCGGCTGAACAAGGCCATGATCCGGCCCCAGCCCGGCGCTTCCGACAATATCGAGCGGCCCTGCCACCGGGTATCCCGCGACAGGCACCCCCGATGCCAGCGCCTCGATCATCACAAGGCCGAAGGTATCGGTGCGGCTGGGGAACACGAACACATCGGCGCTGCCATAACATTGCGCCAGTTCGCCCCCGAACCGCGCGCCCAGAAAAACCGCATCGGGATATCGCGCTTTCAACGCATCGAATGCGGGGCCATCGCCCACCACCACTTTGGTTCCCGGGCGATCGATTTCGAGGAATGCCGCAAGGTTTTTTTCGACAGCGACCCGCCCGACCGACAGCATGATCGGTCGTGGCAGACCGGCAAGCTCGGGCAACACTGCACGATGCGGCCCGAACAGGCTGGCATCGATCCCGCGCGACCACAGCCGCGCTTGCGGCATCCCGCGCAAGGCCAGCTCATCGATCAGGCTTGGCGTTGCGGCAAGGATCGCTTGCGACGGCCCGTGGAACCGTCGCATCAGCGGCCAGAACCGTTCGGCCGAAATGCCTGTCCGCACCGCCATATAGTCGGGAAACCGCGTGTGAAACGCACTGATGAACGGCACATGATTTGCCAGGCACCACGCACGCGCGCTCCAGCCGATCGGGCCTTCGGTCACCAGGTGCACGATGTCAGGCGCAAAGGCGTTCAGCGCCCGTCGCGCGCCGAAGCGTGGGGCGATCGCCAGCCGGATCTCGCGATAGCCAGGCATCGGCACCGTCAGAAATTGCTGCGGAGAGATGAGCTCGACCTCATAGCCGCGCTCAAGCAGCAGATTGACCGTGGTGCTAAGCGTGCGGACAACGCCATTGATCTGCGGCATCCACGCATCGGTCGCGATGGCGATCCTCATGCCGCTACCGCTTCGACTTTCGCGCCACGGCTGCGAACATGCTCAGTCCAGTCGAGGATGCTCAATGTCCCATCGAAATCTTCGGTCAGCGCCGTGCAGCTTTCGACCCAGTCACCATCGTTGTAATAAACAATGTCGCCAATCTGCCGGATTTCGGCCGAATGGATATGCCCGCAGATCACGCCATCGAAATCGCGCGCCTGCGCCTCGCGCGCGACGGCCTCTTCGAACTGGCTGATGAACTGGACTGCGTTCTTGACGCGCTTTTTCATATATGATGACAGCGACCAGTAAGGCAGCTTGAGCCAACGGCGGATCGCGTTGAGCCAGACGTTCGATTTGAGCAGCAGTTCGTAAGCCTTGTCCCCCAGAAACGCGAGCCAGCGGGCATAGAGCACCACAGCATCATAGGCATCGCCATGCGTCACGAGCAGGCGGCGGCCATCGGCGGTGTGGTGCACCGCCTCCAGCGCAACCTCGATCCCGCCGAACTTCAGCCCTGCATAATCGCGGAACATCTCGTCATGATTGCCGCAAACATAGACAACGCGGGTGCCGCGGTGCACAATTTTGAGCACGCGGCGGATGACTTCATTGTGCCCCGCCGGCCAATACCAGCCCTTTTTCAACCGCCATCCATCGATGATGTCACCCACCAGATACAGCGTCTGGCATTCGACCGAGCGCAGAAAATCCACAAGCATGGCCGCATTGCAGCCTGACGTGCCGAGGTGGACGTCCGAAATCCAGACCGTGCGAAACTTCAGCTTGGGCTGGAAACTGCGTGGTTCGGGGTGGTCGAGCCAGCCGGGCAAGCGCGACGCCGGTGCGATGTCAGCCGGCGTGTCGGCGCGTCGCTGCAAGGTTTCCGCTAATTGTGTCATCGATCCCATATCTCGTCACCTTCCCCCAGACGGCACACGATATATGCGAACCCGATGTCATGCCGATGGCAGTTTCCTTACGC
Organism: Sphingomonadales bacterium; assembly: GCA_031414835.1. GTDB lineage: Bacteria > Pseudomonadota > Alphaproteobacteria > Sphingomonadales > Sphingomonadaceae > Aquisediminimonas. The sequence continues at coordinate 3,511 of JANOQL010000474.1, forward strand.
TTTGGTGACGAAGGCTGACTGGTGCGCCATCGCTGT
>JANOQL010000475.1:0-3940 GCA_031414835.1 Sphingomonadales bacterium
GCCATTGATTGTGTTTGTCGAACACATCCTGCGGATCGGTTTCTGTCGGGCGTTTCGGCTCCAGAAACCGGACATAATATTCTTCGCGGAACACAAACATCACGATGTCGGCATCCTGCTCGATCGACCCCGATTCGCGCAAATCGGCAAGTTGCGGGCGTTTGTCTTCGCGGCTTTCGACCGCACGGCTCAGCTGCGAAAGCGCCACGACCGGAACCTCAAGTTCCTTCGCCAGCGTTTTCAATCCGCGCGAAATTTCTGATATTTCCTGCACGCGGTTGCCATCCGAATTGCGCCCGCTGCCCTGGAGCAGCTGGAGGTAATCGACGACGATCAGCCCGATATCATGCCGCCGCTTCATCCGCCGCGCACGGGTGCGGATCGCCGCAATCGTCAGCGCCGGGGTATCGTCGATGAACAGCGGCAATTCTTCGAGCGTCTGCGCCGCACGAGCGAAATCCTTGAACTCGCGTTCCGAAATCTTGCCGGAACGGATTTGCTCCGAAACGATCTTCGATTCCTGCGACAAGATCCGCGTCGCCAGCTGATCGGCGGACATTTCGAGGCTGAAAAAGCCCACCCGCGCCCCGACAGACTTATCAGGCGCAATCCCATCCTCACGATCCTGCAACCAGCGCTTGGCGGCATTGACCGCGATGTTGGTGGCAAGCGCGGTCTTGCCCATGCCCGGACGCCCGGCAAGGATCAGGAGATCGGATCGCTGCAATCCGCCGGTGCGGTCGTTCAGCCCGGTCAGCCCCGTCGTGATCCCCGAAAGCCCGCCAGTTGAATTGGCGGCCAGTTCCGCGAGTTGCACTGCGGCTTTGGTCGCTTGCACAAAGGTCTTGGTGCTGCCCGATTCGCCGCCCTGTTCGGCGACGCGATACAGCGCGACCTCGGCTTCTTCGATTTGTTCGCGCGGTTCGACCGATGCGCTGGTATCGAGTGCGCGGCTTGCCATGTCACGCCCCACCGAAACGAGTTCGCGCAGCAGTGCCAGATCGTAAATCTGCGTTGCAAAATCGCGCGCACCGATCAGCGCGGCTCCCGAACCTGTCAGCTGCGCAAGGTAAGCGGGGCCACCCAATTGCTTCATCGCTTCATCGGCATCGAACATCGGCTTCAATGTGACCGGACTGGCGACCATGTTGCGGTCTGCCAGTTTCAGGATCGCATCGTAGACGCGGCCATGGACGGCTTCGAAAAAATGATCGGACCGCAACTTGACCTGAACATCCTCGACAATGCGATTGTCGATCATCATCGCGCCGAGCAGCGCCGCTTCGGCTTCGACATTGTGTGGCAGTTGGGGGGACGCATCAGCGTCGTGAATCAGTCTGATTGGTTCTGGCATGGCAAAATCCTTGGCGCGCAATTCTGCCACAGCGCAACCTGCGAAGACAGGGCATAGCGGGGATAACTTCACAACTTCGTCGCATCCCGCTAACGCCCGCGCGCAATGGCCGATCCGCGCATCCTCCACATCGAGCTCGACGAGCATTCGATCATTTGGCGCAACGCCGATATCGAACAGGAACGGCGGATTGCGATCTTCGATCTGCTCGAGGGCAATTATTTCGCGCCGCAACGTGCGCATGACGATGGCTATGCCGGGCCGTATCGTTTGAAACTGAGCGTGACCGAGGGGCGGCTGATCTTCGATATCTATCGCGAAGATGAAAGCCATCTCGAAGCCATCATTCTGGCGCTCGGGCGATTCCAGCGCCCGATCCGTGAGTATTTTGCGATCTGCGATTCCTATTACGACGCGATTCGGAAAGCCTCGCCTGCGCATATTGAAACAGTCGATATGGCGCGGCGCGGCGTTCATAATGAAGCATCCGACATGCTCAAGGAACGGCTGGCAGGCAAAATCGAGATCGATTTCGATACTGCGCGGCGGCTGTTCACGCTGATCTGCGTCTTGCACATCAAAGGATAATGATGGCCGCCGCTCGCACCCCTATTGCGTTGCTCAAACGCGCCCTTGCCATCCTCGCCCTGGTTGCAGTTCTCGCGTTGGTCGGCTGGCAATGGGCTTTGGGATGGGCCCCTTCTCGGCAGGCATTCCCCACCCAGGGCATCGATGTGTCGCATCATCAAGGGCCGATCGATTGGGCGATGGCGCGCGCCGATGGCGTCGATTTCGCTTATATCAAGGCGAGCGAAGGCGGCGACCTTCGCGATCCGCGATTTGCCGAAAACTGGGCCGGGGCGGCAGGCGCAGACATCAGGCGCGGCGCATATCACTTTTTCACGCTCTGCCGCGCCGGGGCCGATCAGGCGACCAACTTCATCGCACTGGTGCCACGCGAAGCCGATGCCCTGCCGCCAGCGGTCGATCTTGAGTTCGGCGGCAATTGTGCGGCGCGGCCAGATCGCAAGGCACTGCTCAAAGATATCGAGACCTTCATCAATATGGTCGAAGCGCATAGCGAAAAGCCTGTGGTTCTCTATCTCACCCGCGAATTCGAAGACGCATATCGGATCAGCAGCGCGATTGATCGCCCATTGTGGCTGCGGCGGATGGCGCTTGAACCCGATTATGGCAGCCACCCCTGGTTGATGTGGCAGGCCCACGCCCGCCGCCGCGTTGACGGAATCGATGGGCCTGTCGACTGGAATGTGCTGCGCGATGGATAGCGAATTGATCGAAGCCGCAAAGGCTGCCGCTGCCAACGCCTATGCGCCCTATTCAGGGTTCGGGGTGGGAGCCGCAGTGCGCTTGTCCGACGGACGGATCGTTGCTGGCTGCAATTTCGAGAACGCCAGCTACGGACTGGCGCTGTGCGCGGAAACCGTCGCGCTCGGCAGTGTGACCGCGCTCGGCGGATTGCGCGATGTGCGGACAATTGCTGTGACCGGCGGGCGGATTGTCAAAGGCGCGATCACGGGCGGTGATCCGGTCCGCCCGTGCGGACGCTGCCGTCAGGTGATCTTCGAGGCCGCCGCGCTGTCGGGCCACGATGTCGAGGTGATCTGTGTTTCGGCGGATGGATCTACTGTGGAAAGCAACCGGATCAGCGACTTGCTGCCCCATGCGTTCGGGCCGGATGCGCTCTGACAGGTCTGCCCACACGTCACCAAAATATACAAACCCCGTCTACCCTGAGCTTGTCGAAGGGCTGTCCTGTTCTGGACACTGGGAAGTCCAGATAAGGCAGGGGTTGTTGCTTCGCAACGCCTTCGGCCCCGACAAGCTCAGCCTGAACGGAATTTGGGGATGACTGCTGGACAGGGAATGCTCCGACCCTCAATGCCGCAGCGAACGGCTCCCCCGGCGGCCCGAAATGCTCATCACCTCATACGCATAACCTGCCGCCTCAATCTCGTTGAGCAGCGCTTCGAGCGCATCCTGATCGCGGATCTCATACTCGATTTCGGCCTGCGTGCTCTTCGCCGACAGCACCCCGAAGATGCGCTGGTGCGACACTTCGATGATATTCGCGCCGTTGTTGGTGAAGATGCCTGTGAGCGTGTGGAGCGCGCCGACTTTGTCATCGAGCAGCACAGATATGCGCCCGATCCGCCCCGTCCGCGCCAAGTTGCGCAGGATCACATTGGCAAGGAAGCGCTGATCGATATTGCCGCCGGTCAGGATCACGCCCACCGTGCGGCCTTCGAATTCGGGCCGGAACCCGCCATTCTTTGCAGGCAGCATCGTCGCGAGGCCCGCAGCGCCTGCGCCTTCGACCAGCGTCTTTTCGATGTCGAGCAGCAGCGAGATGGCTTCTTCGATGATCGCTTCTGATACGATCCGCATTTCATCGACGAGCGCGGCAACCACTGCGCGGGTATAAATGCCGGGCTCGGCAACCGCGATCCCTTCGGCAAGCGTATCGCCGCCACATTCGAGCGTCTGCCCGTTCTTGAAATTATACATCGAAGGATAACGGTTCGATTGGACGCCGATGATGCGGATGTCAGGGTTGATCCCCTT
>JANOQL010000476.1:0-1546 GCA_031414835.1 Sphingomonadales bacterium
GTTCACAACGTCGCCGCAATTCGCGCGCTCATCGCCCTATCCGTCCGACGTAGCAAAGGGCGTTCAGGCACCGATTTTCCATGTGAACGGAGACGATCCCGAAGCGGTGACCTTCGCGTGCAAGCTCGCGATCGAGTTCCGCCAGCGGTTCCATCGCGACATCGTGATCGACATGTGGTGCTACCGCCGCTTCGGCCATAACGAAGGCGATGAACCGGGTTTCACCCAGCCACTCATGTACGCCAATATCCGCAAGCATCCGCCGGTCAGCGAAGTCTATGCCGAGCGGCTGGTGGCAGCAGGCGTGATCGACAAGGATTGGGCGGGCGAACATTCGATGCGGTTCGTCGCCGCCCTCGAAACCGAGTTCGAGGGTGCCAAAAGCTACAAGGCGAACGAGGCCGACTGGTTCGGCGGACGCTGGGCGGGGTTATCAAAGCCTGCTGACCCTGAAAGTGCGCGCCGCAATGTGGCGACGGGAATCCCCAAAAAGCTGATGGAAGGCATGGGCCGCACGCTGACGACGGTGCCCGATGGCCATCAGGTCCACCCGACGCTGGCGCGCGTGCTCGAGGCCAAAAAGGCGATGTTTGCGAGCGGGCAGAGCTTCGATTGGGCGACGGCTGAAGCACTCGCGTTCGGATCACTGCTGTCCGAAGGCTACGGCGTCCGGCTGTCAGGCCAGGATTCAGGGCGCGGCACGTTCAGCCACCGCCATGCGGTCTGGATCGATCAGGCAACTGAAGCCAAATATGTTCCGCTCGCCACGGTGCCGCATGGCCGGTTCGAAGTGCTCGATAGCCCGCTATCCGAATTCGGCGTTCTCGGTTTTGAATATGGCTATGCCGGGGCCGATCCTAAGGCGCTGGTGCTGTGGGAAGCGCAGTTCGGCGATTTCGCCAACGGCGCGCAGACGATGATCGATCAGTTCATTGCGGCAGGCGAGTCCAAATGGCTTCGCGCCAACGGCCTCGTGATGTTGTTGCCGCATGGCTATGAAGGGCAGGGACCAGAGCATAGTTCGGCGCGGCTCGAACGCTTTTTGCAGCTGTGCGCCGAAGATAATATCCAGGTCGCCAATTGCACCACGCCGTCCAATTATTTCCACTTGCTCCGCCGCCAGATGCACCGGGCGTTTCGCAAGCCACTGATCGTGATGACGCCCAAATCGCTGCTGCGGCACAAGTCGGCAGTGTCGTTTGCGTCCGACTTCCTCGATCAAAGTCATTTCCGGCGGATCATGTCGGATATCACCCCGCCTGCCGATGCAGATATCAAGCGGCTGGTGCTGTGTTCGGGAAAGGTCGGATATGATCTGATGGAGGCGCGCGATGCCGCCGGAGACCGCAACACATCGGTTGTGCGGATCGAGCAGTTGTATCCATTCCCGTCCGAACCGCTGGTGATCCGGCTCAAACGGATGGTGAACCTCGAAGAACTCGTCTGGGCGCAGGAAGAACCGAAAAACGCCGGAAGCTGGCATTTCGTCGAGGATTTGCTCGAAGACTGTATCGCCGCAGCCGGATGCCGGTTCACCAACATCCGC
>JANOQL010000477.1:0-3256 GCA_031414835.1 Sphingomonadales bacterium
GGTGCGATACCCATCGATTTCGGTCCCGCGATACAGCGTCGATGGCCTCGCCACAGCATCGATCAGCGCACACATTTCAGTGCATTCCTGCTCGGTCAGAAAGCCCTGGAATGTGTGCGCTGATCGATGCTGTGGCGAGGCCATCGACGCTGTATCGCGGGACCGAAATCGATGGGTATCGCACCAGCTATTCAGGCGATCTCGATCCGTTTCATCCACTTGTCCAGATCGTCGAGGGGCGGATCTGCAACCTGATGGGGCTCGATAAGCGCTTTGGCGAGACGCTTCAGGGTCAGCGCTATGCGGTAGGCCAACAGTTCAAGTCGCATCACGATTATTTCTTCAAAACGCAAAGCTATTGGGAAATGGAAAAGGGCCGCGGCGGGCAACGCAGCTGGACAGCAATGATCTACCTCAACGAACCCGAAGCTGGCGGCGAGACCAATTTTCCCAAGGCCGGCATGTGTGTATCTCCACGCACTGCAATGCTCGTCTTGTGGAACAATATGAATGAGATCGGCGCGCCGAACGATTTGACCGCGCATGAAGGCTGTGCCGTGACGGCGGGAACGAAATATGTTGTCACCAAATGGTTCCGCGAACGGTTCTGGGGGTGAGCAAGAGGTAAGCAGTGTTCCCAGGATTCCGCTCACCGTGAGCGAAGTCGAAGGGCCGCATCGAGCGCAGCCGAGATGCATCTGCGGATTGGGAGAAGTTCTCGGCTTCGCTCGAACCTGTCCCTCGACTTCGCTCGGGATGAGCGGATTGGTCGATGCAGGTCTGTCCAGCCTAGTTCAATACACAAGCTCTTCCAGCCGGTGCGGCGCAACGATCGTCAGCACGTCGGGTGTCCGGGTGATGATGCCGCGTTTTTCGAGCAGGCTGATCGCCCGAGACACAGTTTCGCGCGCGGTTTGCACATGAAGCGCGAGTTCGCTCAACACGGGGGCGGGGCGGATTTCATTGCCGCCACCAGCCTTCGCCCGGCGCAGGATTTCGGCGTGAATGCGCCCGTTAGAAGACAATGTTGCCCCTTCGACCATGCGGCGATTGGCTGATGCAAGCCGCCGCGTTAGCACCTGCGAAACGGCTATTGCCACGCTGCTGTGCTTTTCCATCAGGCCAATGAAGCAGAGCGCCCCGAACTGTGCGGCCGAAACCTGCCCGACGGCAATCACCTCTTCCTCGATCCGGGAATTGGCGAGGAGCGCGCCTTCGCCAAACAGATCGCCTCGCTTGTAGTCCTCGACAAGGATAAGCCGGCCATCGAACGACAGCGCAACCGACTTCGCAAAACCTTGAAGCATCAGGTGAACCGAGTGCGCCTCATCGCCTGATCGCAGGATTGTGGCACGGGCAGGGTGGCTGCGAACACGCGCTTGGCGAAGGATATGCGCAGCCAAGGTTTCGCCGCACGCAAAGGCGGTTGCAATGACAGACTGTGCTGGTGTGCCTGCTTCGCTGTCCACGCAGCCCCCGGATCGCTTCGTCCAGCGCGAGTGTGGCCCAAGCACACAGCAATGGCCAGCGCCCTATGTCGTGAGCCAACATGTTGGGGGCCGGAGAACATTGCCCCCGACCCCCGCCCTCAGTTGCGACCCAAGGGATGCCAGGCTGTCAAAGACAGCTATATAGTTGGAGGCCGAAGCGCCTTGACTGGTGCTCCGGCCTCCTCCCCCGATACGCGACCCGAGGGGAAATCGATCTCCTTTGCGGAGAAATTGGTTAGCAACCCAATTAGCAACGACGCCCGTCCGACCGATCGATGGCGCGACCTGCCAAGGCTCCGACACCGGCGCCGATGATGGTCCCTGCGGTCTTGTCACCACGACGTCCGACAACTTCGTGACCGAGCAATCCACCGGCAATCGCGCCGATGATCGTTCCGCCAGTGCCCTTGTCGCACCGCTGACCGCGATAATAATTCCGGTCGCGACGATCGTTCCGATAGTCGCGATAGCCACGATCACGACGATCATCGCGTCTGTAATCTCTGCGGCCTTCGTAATAATTATCGTAGCGAGAATCGTAATACCCATCACGATCATCGTAACGCGCCGACGCTGGGACAGTCATTGCGGTCGCACTGGTCGCAAGTATTGCACCGGCAACAATTTTTGAAATGATGGTACGCATGATACGAACTCCTTTGTCTAACAGGCCAACTCCCCTGCTGACAAAAGATGCACTAGTCTGATTCGATTGAGCCGATGCTGAACATGGTCGTTATCGCCTGTTCAGCTTGCTTTATCGGGCGTTCATATTGCCGATGGCCATGACGCACCAAAGCCGTCAAAGCGCCATCGATGCGTCGTATATTCGGATGGATTGTGCTGTGCAGTGCCATTGCGGTGCTGGAGAGTTCGTCACTGGAGCGCGACGATCCCAATTTTGGCGAACGACCGATCGAATTGTCGCTCAGGCGAGTTCGAATGGACGGCCTCCGGGTCGCCCGTGGCTTTCGCAAGATAGGCGCCTGGGAGGTTCGCAGTCCCGATGCAGGGTTCGGTGGAATTTCGGCAATGGCATTCGATCATGGCCTGCTGGTCATGGTATCGGATACCGGCAGCGTGATCACGGTTCGCCCGCAATTTGCCAGGCGCCGCGCGAAAGGCACGATTGCCGGAATTGGCAAGGCCTGCGGTCATGACGGGCAAAAAACAAGCCGCGATTCCGAATCGCTTGCCATCGATCCGGAATCGGGTGTCCGCTGGATCGGATTCGAAGGGCGCAATGTGATTTGCAGGATCGATCCGGCACGGCCTAACGATGCCCGCATCGTTGCTCCGCCTGCCATGCGCGCGTGGCCGAATACAGGCGGCGCAGAAGCGATGACGCGGCTGTGCGATGGGCAGTTCATGGCAATTGCCGAGCGCCCGCGTGGCGATAAGAGAAACAGCCCGGTGGTCATTTTCGATCGTGATCCGACCGATCCCGCAGCCGTCGCCCGGACTTCACTGTTCGTCCCGCCCAATGGCTTCCGACCAACCGATATTGTTGAGATGCCAGATGGATCGCTGGCGATTCTGACAAGATCGTACCAGCCGCCCTTTGCGTTCGATGGCAGGCTCGTCACAATTGCTCGCGGTGCGCTTGATACGCGCAAGATTTCAGGAAAGACCGTCGTGCAATTCACCCGCCCGCTCGATGAGAATTTCGAGGCCTTGGCGGTGACGCAAAGCAATGGTCGCGCTTATATCTGGATAATGAGCGACGATAACTTCATGCCGTTCCAGCGGACGATGCTCGTCCTGCT
>JANOQL010000478.1:0-4843 GCA_031414835.1 Sphingomonadales bacterium
GGTGTTCCTCGCGTGGCGAGCGCTCCATCGCAACATCTGGCCCGCATGGGCCGGCATATTCCTGGGCTTATGGGACGATTTGTTCAGCGGAGCCGCACTGGGCACATCGGTTGTTCTGTGGACATCACTGCTCCTCGCACTCGATATGCTCGACAGGCGGCTTATCTGGCGCGATGCGTTTCAGGAATGGGGCATCGCGGCGCTGCTGATTGCTGCGTATCTTCTCTTCGCATATCAGATTGGCGGTGCAGTCGCAGGATGGTATGGTGTTACTCTTATGCTTCCACAAATGCTGATCGCTGCTCTCATGTTTCCGCCCGTGATGCGTGTATGCGATCGTCTCGATCAGTGGCGATTGCGCGTGTGAAGACGCCCAAACGGATTGTTACCGAAGCACAACAGGCGTTCAGCTTTACGAGGCGGTCGATGTTTGTCGGCGGAGCGCAGTTGGCGCTTGGCGGTATCCTAGCGAGCCGGATGGCGTATCTTTCGATTTTCGAGAACGAAAAATATGCGCTGCTTTCCGAAAGCAACCGGGTTAATCTGACGCTGATCCCTCCGCGTCGTGGCTGGATCGTCGATCGCCGTGGGTATCCGATCGCTTTGAACCGCACCGCATTTCGCGTCGATCTGATCCCGGATCGCCTCACCGATCCTGACCGGACGCTTCCGGAATTGCAAAGGCTGCTCGGGCTGAGCAGCGACGAGATGGGGCGAATTGCGAAAGAACTGGAAAGAGCTGCCGGTTTTCAGCCCGTCCAGGTCGCTGAAAATCTCGATTGGGAACGCTTCGCAACGGTCAGCATCCGCGCCGCCGAACTGCCGGGAGTCGCCCCTGCACAATCCTTTGCCCGGCACTACCCCGAGGGTGCTGCCGTCGGTCACCTGGTCGGATATGTCGGTGCGGCATCGGCCAAGCAATATGAGGAAACGCGTGACCCGATTCTGATCACGCCAGGCTTCAAGGTTGGCAAAGACGGTCTTGAAAAGACACTCGAGCCTTACCTTCGCGGCAAGCCAGGGGCGCGGCGCAGCGAAGTGACGGCCCGGGGCAAACTGGTCCGCGACCTCGAAACGCGCGCCGATACTGCCGGAAACACGGTAAAACTGACGATCGACGCCGGATTGCAGGCCTATGCGGCGCGGCGACTGGGGCTTGAATCAGGGTCTGCTGTCGTGATCGACACACAGACAGGCGGCATCGTCGCGATGGCTTCGATGCCGTGTTACGATCCCAATGATTTCAGCGACGGCATCGGCAGCCGCGAATGGTCAACGCTCCGCGATGATGATCATCTGCCGCTGCTCAACAAGACACTGCAAGGCCTTTATCCGCCCGGGTCTACGGTCAAGCCGATGGCCGCGCTTGCCATTTTACGGCACGGGGTCGATCCCGATGAAACCGTCTTTTGCGGGGGCGGATACCGCCTTGGCAACCGAACCTTCCGCTGCCTCGGCCGCCATGGATCGGTAAATCTTCGCACGGCAATCGCAAGAAGCTGCAACACGTATTTTTATGCGATGGGCAATCGCCTTGGCTATGACAAGATTGCTGAAATGGCGCGCGAGCTTGGGCTGGGTCAGGAGTTTGCCCTGCCCGTTGCATCGCAGCGTTATGGGACGGTGCCAGATTCAGCTTGGAAAATGCGGAAATACAATCAGGAATGGAGCCGGTCGGACTCGCTGAATGCCACGATCGGGCAAGGATATGTTAGCGTCAGCCCGCTCCAGCTTGCCGTGATGTCAGCGAGGATCGCTTCGGGGCTGAGCCTTGCCCCAACGCTGATTGCAGGCCGGAAAGGCACCACAACACCCCTTGCGATCCCGCCTGAACACCTTGCGATTGTTCGCGAGGGGATGGAGATGGTGGTCACGTCCGGCACAGGTGCGCGAAGCCAGCTGCCGCTCGAGGGCATCCGGATGGCCGGGAAGACCGGAACCGCTCAGGTCCGGAAGATCGAAGGCAGCCAGCGCGGGCAATCGGGCGCATGGAAATTTCGCGATCACGGCCTTTTCGTGTTTTACGCACCGACTGATAACCCACGCTATGCGGGCGCGGTCGTCATCGAACACGGCCTTGGCGGAGCGCGTGCTGCTGCACCCGTCGCTCGCGATATTCTGACTTATGTTTACGATCCTGCCAAAGCGATGGCGACCTTGACCGCGCTCGAAAGCAGTTGGGGCGGTGACATCAAGACGCGAAGCGCCGTCCGGCGTGCACGATTGCGGATAGAAGCGGGTGTGGCCGCATCCACATCCGATCTTGCCCCGGCTGCAAACGGCGGGAACGCTGCCGAAGTAGTAGACGCCCAGAACCAGACTGCGGTTAATTCGAACGCCGCTGCTATCGCCGATAAGCCAATTGCGACGCAGACTGTTGCCAACGCGTCGGCCTCGTTCGAGGATGAACCATGAGCCAATCGTCAATGATCCCTGCATCAATCGCTGCACTGCCATGGAAAGTGGTAATGCTGCTCGCGGCGATCGCCGGGTTCGGCGGCGTCGTGCTCTATTCTGCAGCGGGCGGCAGCATTACGCCGTGGGCGGGGTCGCATGCGTTCCGGTTTTCGGTGTTCATGGTGATGGCGATCGGCCTCTCCCGGATAAGCGAAGCGCAATGGAAAACAGTGGCGTTCCCCGGCTATGTGGTGGTGCTGGTGCTTTTAATCGGGGTCGAACTGCTTGGAGCCGTGGCAGGCGGCAGTCAGCGCTGGATCGATCTTGGCATCATTCGCTTGCAACCGTCGGAGTTGATGAAGCTGTTTATCGTGCTTGCCGTCGCGCGATTTTACGATCTGCTTCCAACTGGAGAGATCAGAGGGTGGAATGCCGTCTGGATACCCGCTGTGATGATCGGCCTTCCGGCAGGGCTTGTGATGTTGCAGCCCGATCTCGGCACGGCACTGATGATCGTGGCAGGCGGCGTAACAGTCATGTTTCTGGCAGGCATCCCATTGCGCATATTCGTCGCGAGCGGTGCTGCTGTGGCGATCATTGCACCTTTGGCCTATTTCTTCCTTCTGCACGATTACCAGCGCCGCAGAGTGCTTATCTTTCTCGATCCCGAAAGCGATCCGCTCGGGGCTGGATATCACATCAGTCAATCGAAGATCGCAATCGGATCCGGGGGGATTTTCGGCAAAGGCTTTCTCAACGGATCGCAAAGCCACCTCGATTATCTGCCCGAAGGCCACACCGATTTTGTGTTCGCGACAATGGCCGAAGAATGGGGGCTCTTCGGCGGACTTCTGGTCATCGCGTTGTATCTCACGCTCATCCGATGGGGCATGAAGGTGTCGGCACGTTCCAAATCACAGTTCGCCAAATTGGCCGCAGCGGGGCTGTCTGCGACGATTTTCTTCTATGTGGCGATTAACCTGATGATGGTTATGGGCCTTGCGCCTGTTGTCGGCATACCGTTGCCGATGTTCTCGCATGGCGGCACCGCGATGATGACGGTGCTGATCTGTATCGGCGTTCTGATGGCGATAGACCGGCAATACACCCGTGACCGGCGCTGAGGCGAATTGCCGTTGCATCGCCCCGATACGCATGGTAGCGGCGCGCCTCCGTTAGACGGGATTTGGACGCATAGCTCAGTTGGTAGAGCAGCTGACTCTTAATCAGCGGGTCCTTGGTTCGAGCCCAAGTGCGTCCACCATATTTTTACAACTCAGCTACGCTGCAAACTCGTGTTTGCCCCGCCCGACCGTTCTGGGGCAGATTCTCGCTTGGCTTATTTCCCGTCACCAATTATCGTCTTGTGTCGCACGCCGATACATATGTGAACCGGTGCATAGATGTGGCACCCGCGCACAGTCATCAAAGTCAAAAGCTGTAGCCGACTGATAAATTGGCCGTTGGCGATCGATTTCCAGCTTCGAATCGTGCCGCGTTGATCGGCTTCGCGATTTCAAGGCCAAACTCGACGCCTTTGACGCCTGCCCTTAAGCCCGCGCCGCTCGAGATTAGGGTTCCTCCGCCAAAGCCATTGCCGAGATTATCGATGTATCCGCCATCCACAAAACCATAAAGCTGTGCCCAATCGACCAGATTGGCAGGATTTTCGAAACCCCGGCGCAATTCGGCCAAGCCCATTATCCCTTGATCGCCATAGCGTTCCGAAAAGTCATAGCCACGACCATAGTTTGGCCCACCAAATCCTATTTCCTGCGATGACAGCAATGGGCGAGATGCAATCTGACCGGTCGCCGCGACCCGCATGGCATAGCCGCCTCCGATTTTGCCATTCCAGTTTGCCCAGAAATTTCCCTTGGTAAAGCGCCCTGAGCCGTCGATCCGCGATGCCACCGGATCACCCGAACGCGTTGCACCGAGAATACCAAGCCCCTGCGTAACCGAAACTCCGACCTGAAGTTGTCCCGTGCCCGTTCTCACGATGCTCCAGCTCGACAGCGTCGCCGTAGCAAGCGTATCGCTTCGGCTCAGCCCGCCGCTAAAGTTCTGGTCTACCTCAAGATATCCGAATTCGGATGAGGCCCACAGGCTGGCAACGTTCGAGCGGATGACTGGACTGGTGAGCGACGCGGCGACATAGCGACTTCGTCCCGTGGAGACCCGTCCACTTGGCTTATCACGGTCGCGCGTGCGCCCCGCACCACCAGAGATCCCGATCTGCAATCCGCCCTTTGACACGATATTGGTATAGCGGCCCGACACAAAAGTGAGCTCACGCGGCTGAAAAGGCGTAACCTGAGTGAAGGTAACAATCTGATCATCGGCATCAATCAGCCCGTTGAGTTCGACTTCGAGCCGCGCGCGCACGGGGCCGAATGCGTGCGGCCCCGAATTGTCGATTCGAACCGTCCCGCGCGCGTCTTCG
>JANOQL010000479.1:0-2910 GCA_031414835.1 Sphingomonadales bacterium
TCAGGCGATATTGCCAAGGCGCTTGCGGCGGGTGCATCGTGCGTCATGGTCGGATCGCTGCTGGCAGGCACCGAAGAGGCGCCGGGTGAGACGTTTCTGTATCAGGGCCGGGTCTACAAAAGCTATCGCGGCATGGGATCGGTCGCCGCGATGGCGCGCGGGTCTGCAGACCGGTATTTTCAGCAGGATATCAAGGATCAGCTCAAGCTCGTGCCCGAAGGCATTGAGGGGCAAGTTGCGTATAAGGGTCCGGCGCGCGATGTGATCCATCAGCTTGTTGGCGGGGTAAAAGCTGCGATGGGTTACACTGGCGCCGCCACCATTTCCGAACTTCAAAAGCGCGCGCAGTTCGTCCGCATCACCAATGCGGGCCTTCGCGAAAGCCATGTTCACGATGTGACGATCACGCGTGAAGCCCCCAATTACCCGACGCAAGGATGACGCCCGCTGCACGGGTCCAGTCAGCGATCGACATTCTCGACAAGGTCATTTTGGCAGCTCGCGACAATGGCGCGCCCGCCGATGCTATTCTGAGCGAATGGTTCAAAGGGCATCGCTTCGCCGGATCGAAAGACAAAGCAGCGATCCGCGACATCGTCTGGGAAACAATTCGTGCCTATGGCAATCGCCCCACGAGCGGGCGGTCGGCGGTTCTGGGGACTGGCAGGCTCGATTGGGCAGCGTTGTTCGACGGTTCGAATTATGGTTCGGCGGTCATCGAGCCCGATGAACAGCGTGACGTGACCGGGGCGTTGCCAGACTGGTTTGCAGCGACGCGGCCCGATTGGCTCGACGATGAAGAAGCGTTGGCGTTGCTCGGACGAGCGCCGCTCGATGTGCGTATCAATCCGCTCAAGTCCGATCTTGAGGCAGTGGCTGCGGTGTTTCCCGACAGCGAGCCTATCGCTGGTCTTGACTTCGGATTGAGGCTGCCCCCGCAAACGCAGTTCGATCAGTCTGAGCTTGTGCGCAATGGCAGCGTGGAAGTTCAGGACGCGGGGTCGCAACATGTTGCCCGAATTGCAGAGGCCCGGCCCGGGGAACTGGTGGTCGATCTTTGCGCAGGTGCCGGTGGCAAAACACTGGCGCTTGCATCCGGCATGGATCGGCAGGGCAGACTGATTGCGTGCGACACCAACCGTGCACGGCTTTCAAAACTGCGTCCACGCGCAGAGCGGGCGGGGGTTGAATCGATTGAATGCCGCTTGCTCGACCCGGGGCGCGAAGCAGAGGCGCTCGCTGATCTGGCTGGCCTGGCCGATCTGGTTCTTGTCGATGCCCCGTGCTCTGGAACAGGCACCTGGCGCCGCAGCCCCGATTTGCGCTGGCGTTGGACATCCGAGCGCCTTGCGGCTGTCGAAGCGTTGCAGCGCCATGTCATTGCCCTTGGCCGATCGCTTCTGAAGCCGAATGGAAGGCTGGTCTATGCCGTCTGTTCTACCCGCGACGAAGAAGGTGCCGATCAGATCGCAGCTGCTGGAAACCTTGTAGCAAAGCTGTCTCAGCAGCCCGTCGGGCGCCCTCGCGGAGGCGGTCTCCTGTTGACTCCGTTTCATGACAGAACCGATGGCTTTTTCATTGCGAGCCTGTCAAACAGCGGCTGACTATGCCGTTTAACCGCATTCTGGAGTTGATCATGCGTTTTTCACCGCCAGCCATCGCCCTTGGGCTTACGCTGCTTGTCGTATCGAGTGTGGGGCAGGGTCAACGACCGGATGCGGCAATTGACCCTGTATCGTCTGCGTTAACCGCAGAAGGAAAAACTTTGCTTGCGGCTGGGAAATATGTCGAGGCGACCGATGCGCTCGAAAGCGCCCTGGCCGCGGATCCCAAGAACCGTGGTGCGTTCGTCGCGCTGGCACAGGCTGCTCAACGCGAAGGGCTATCGGGTAAGGCAATCCGATATTATCGAGAAGCGCTGCTAATCGAACCCAATGACGTTCGCGCATTGGCCGGGCAGGGCGAAGCGATGGCGGAAAAGGGCGCGATCGAGCGCGCGCGCGAAAATCTCGCGCGTGTCGAAAAGCTGTGTGTTGCCTCGTGCCCCGAACAAGCAAAACTCGCTCTGGCGATTGAAAAGGCCGGAACCCAGCCAGTCATGTCAGCCGCTGCTGTGACGCCGAAGCCGATTGTGACCGAGACGCAATCTAAGCCTTAAGCGAGCTGTGCCCTACGGCTTCGGCAATGGCGACAAATTCTGCAACGCTCAGCGTTTCGGCCCGGCGGGCAGCATCGATGCCAAGGGCTGTCAACGCGTCGAGACCGCCAGGAACCGACTTCAGGCTTTGCCGCAGCATTTTCCTCCGCTGACCGAAGGCTGCGGCAGTCACGCGCGACAGAATCGCGGGGCTAACGCCGATGGCCTGACTTGCCGGAACAATATGGATCACCGCTGACATGACTTTGGGGGGTGGCACGAACGCTGATCGATGGACCGTCATCGCAATCTGCGGGGTGGATCTCCACTGTGCGAGCACCGAGAGGCGACCATATGCTGACGTGTCTGGCGCTGCAACAATCCGGTCCGCCACTTCGCGCTGAAACATCAGCGTCAAGCTCGTCCATTGAGGTGGCCACAATTCGCTTTCGAGCCATTTGACCAACAGCGCCGAACCAATGTTGTACGGCAGATTTGAGATGATCGAACCGCCATTGGGCAGAATGTCATCTAGCGGTAGCGCCAAGGCATCGGCTTCGATGACTCGCAATTTTCCTGGAAAAGCCTGTCCAAGTTCTTCGAGCGCAGGGAGGCAGCGGCGATCGCGTTCGACCGCGGTTACGTGCGCGCCTGCTTTTAACAATGACCGTGTCAGCCCGCCGGGACCAGGACCGATTTCGTAAACGGCTTGACCGTCGAGCGAACCGGGGATTGCCGCGATGCGATCGAGCAATTGCGTGTCGAGCAGAAAA
>JANOQL010000480.1:0-5365 GCA_031414835.1 Sphingomonadales bacterium
CGCCGAAAGATCGAGAGCGCCGCGCTCAAGGTGATCGCGCAGCCGTCCTGGCGTCCCGACGACGATTTGCGCGCCATCGCGCAGTGAGCGCCGTTCTTTTGACGCGTCCATCCCGCCAACGCAGGTCGCTACGCGTGTCCCCGTTTTTCCGAATAGCCAGTCAAGTTCGCGGCTGACCTGAAGCGCAAGCTCGCGTGTCGGGGCAATCACCAGCGCAAGCGGGAGACGGCCTTGTGGGGTTGAACCATCGGGTGGCAACAGGTCTGCGGCCATGGCGAGGCCGAACGCAACGGTTTTGCCTGAGCCTGTCTGGGCGGAGACCACCAGATCACGGCCGACTGCTTGAGGCTCGAGCACTGCCGCCTGGACAGGGGTGGGTTCGGAATAGCCGCGCGCGGCAAGGGCATCGCCAACGACTGGCGCAAGTTCAGGGAATGGCATGAAGGCTCGATAGGGACTTTTTCGACGATATACAGCCGCTTAGAGGACAAAATTGGCTGCGGCGTCATCAAGAGCCTTAAAATGTGCTATGCCGCATTGCGCATGTTCGAAACTGGCGGGTGCAGCGGAGCATCCAAAACGACGTTACTTCCCATCGCTTCGGTCACCAATCCAACGCGGTTTTGCCGCAGTTTGGGTTCGATGTCTTCGATCGGCAGCCCCCTGCCGATATGCCAGCCTTGGGCGATATCGCACCCAAATTCTCGCAACACAGCATAACAGGCTTCGTCTTCCACGCCTTCGGCAACGACTTTGAAGCCCATTTCATGCGCCATCGCGATGGTCGAGCGGACAAGAATTCGGTCGCTTGCTTCGTCGGCAAGGTTGCGCACGAAGCTTTTGTCGATCTTGATTTCGTCAGCGCGGAATTTCTTGAGATAGCTCAGCGTCGATTGGCCGGTGCCGTAATCGTCGATGGCAATCCTGACACCTGCGCCGCGGAACATCGACAAGGCAGCGATCGTCGGCACGTCGTTGACGACCACGGCGGATTCGGTGATCTCGAGCGTGAGGAAGCTGGACAGCGACCCCATTGCAACGGCACGCGCAAACAAGGCTGCGACGAACTCTTGATCGGAAAATAGCGGGGCGGAGATATTGACCGCGATGCCGGTTTCAAGCCCTGTCTTGTGCCACTGCCCAATGAGGCCAATGCACTGATCGGCAATATAGAGGGTCAGATCGCCCATGCGGCCCGCGTCTTCGAGGATGGGAATGAAATGGTCTGGCGGGATCGGGCCAATTACGGGATGGTTCCAGCGTACCAGCGCTTCCACACCTTCGATGCGACCAGTGGAGATGGTCAGCTTGGGTTGATATACAAGACTTATGTCTCCTGCGGTCATCGCGTCATCGAGATCGGCGAGCAACTGTTGTGTTCGGCCTGTGACACTGGCCAATTCTGCGCTGTAGATAACCCAGCGGCAGCCCGATGCCGCCGCTCGGCTGGCAGCCAGATCGGCGTGCACCGGATTTGCCCGGTCTGTGCCTCGCGCGATCCCGAAAGCGGGAGACACAATGACTTTCTGACTGCCGGTCGCGATCCGTGATGCAAACAGCGTTGCCAGACCTTCAAGTCTTTCTGTTAGCCTATCGATATTGTCATCGTGCGAAAGCCATGCGATCCGTCCATAGCCGAGGCTGAATTGGTTCACATTACCTGCCGCAAGCGCGACGCGGCTACAAACCTGGTCCAGCAAAATCTTACGCTGGTCTTGCGACATCGCATGCACAATCTCGTCAAAATTGCGGATGCGCATCACGACCAGAATTCCGCAGTTCGCGGTTTTCAGGACGCGGAGCAACGCGACTTCATTTGGCAGACCGGTTGCCGCATCGACCAGCCGGGCCTTACCGTATTCGGCAGCCGCGCGGACCCCAAGCAGCGTAATGGCACCGGCGATATAGCCACCCAAGGCTACGGCAACATCGACCGTGGCAATAGCCTGCCATTCCAGGGCAAGCGGCAGCCCGGCGATCGGCATTAAGCCGAAAATGGCAAGAATGACGCCGCGTCGCGGGTAAAGGGCAACTACCCCAAGCGTGAAAAACGAGAGCATCAGCGGGACCGCTGCGCCATAGTTTGGAAAGACCAGCCCTTGCAGCAGTGTTTCGGTGGCAAGTGCCTGAATAACAACACCGGGCTGCACGCCATGGCGTGGCAATGCGTAGCGATCACCCAATTCGATCGCTGTTGCGCCGATAAGCACTGTTTTTCCCGCCAGCGTTTCACGGCCGATTTTTCCAGCAAGGATATCGCTGATGCTGTGGACGGCCAGCGTTTCGGGCGCGATCGACGTGTTGATCGGGAAACTGCCCCCAATGGTATTTGCCGCTCCCGCCAGCATCGCCGGCATTGCCGGTCGAACAACGCCAGCAGTGACTGTGCCATAAGTGAAGGTCCGCATAATTCCGTCGGGATCGGGTGTCACGTTTACCGACGCGAGGATCGAATGCTGACGCAACGTGGGAATCGGAAGGTTTTCGAAATCGACGCCGTCCCTGCTCTGCTGGCGAAACGTTGGCAGGATCACGCCATTGCCGGCACGCGAAAGAGCAGCGGCAAATGCTGCGTCTCCTTCGCTCGTCGATGGTGTTGAAAAATCAATATCGAACGCAATGGTTGCAGCACCGGCTTCCCGCAAACGATCGACAAGGGCTGCGTGCGTCTGGCGTTGCCAGGGCCAGTTTTTCAGCGCAACGATGCTCTTTGCATCGACGACAGCGAGATGCACCTGACCGGAAGCGGGCCGAGTTTGGAGCGCTTCGCGTTCGATGCGAAGGCGCTCATCGATCGTTTCTGCAAGGCCCGTAAGCCACAACGCCGTCGCGATCAGCGCCGCCACAACACAGGACAGCGCAAACACCAGCCGGCCCGACGCCGCACTGTGCATTTTTCGCCCGGATGCGCTCGGCCATTTGTTCATCTTCGGCCATTTAACCCAACGGGGCGAAGAAGCGGTTAATGCTGTGCGAACAGATGCTCGTCCCTAACGGCGTTGCGCTCAGTCGTCGTCTCTCATCCGGCCAACGCCCCGGCCGTTATCGCGATCACCGATTCCCAAGCCCCATCCATTGCCATTGCTGCCATTGCCGCCGCCATTACCTTGACCGTTGCCATTGTTGCCGCCGCCATTGCCGATGCCTGCCGGAAGGTTGCTAACGACAGCACCAATTCCGCTCGCGCCGCCACCCACTGAGATGTTTCCACCTCCCTGAACTATGGGTGCGGCCGTAAAAATGATCGGCGGTAATGCCAATTCCGCGTCTACGGAAACCGGCGGCAATGCGATAACCATTTCCGTAACCGGCGGAACGGCTGGAACCACATCTACAGGAACAGGTGGCAACGAAACAACAGTTTCAGGGGCGGGTGGAACGGTCGGAACCACGTCTGCAGGGACCGGCGGCAACGACATCGGAGGTGTCGTGGCCGACGCAGCATCGACGCCGCTTACCGGAACCACCGAACCTCCTGACGGTAATACCGGCGGTACTGCCGGAACCACGTCTGCAGAAGCCGGTGGCAATGGGGTCGGAGACGCCGTGCCCGGCGCAGCAGCGACAACCGATGCACTCACCGTTGGCGCAGATCCTGCAAGCGATGCGCCTTTGTCCGTGTCAGCCGGAACGGTTGGCAGCGGAGTTGGCGGCGTCAGTTCCGCCACGGCCACCGGCGGCACAACTGGCGCAACGCGCGTGGTTGCGGTTGCGATCGAAATCACAGAATCACCGCTGATCATGCCACCCGACAGCGAGGCAAGTTGCACGCTGCCCTCGCTGATTCCGTCTGAAATGCTGGCGTCGAGCGCCGACGTCGTTTCGATAGCTTGCACCTCGATATCGGCTGGCGCAGGCGCTGCTGGCCGGTTTGGAGACTCGATTGTCCGGGTCTCCTTGCCTTCGATTTTGAGGCGATAAGGTGTATCGCGGCTGACGATCCCAATCTCGCCTGGCGTCACCAGATACGAAGCGCCGCCGTCCGGTGTGGCGACTTCGACGCGGCCTTCGGTCACTTGGACCGACGCGCCCTTGGGCGTGACAGTTACGCTAAAGGTCGTCCCCTTCACGACAGCTGCAAGATATGGCGTTTCGACTGCGAAGTGCGGCGTCGCCATTTTCTTGATCTTATAAAGCGTGTTCCCAAAGCTCTGGATGATCTGTGTCATTGCACCCGGCTTGGGATCGGCAATCGTAATCCGCGCGCTGGGAGACACCACGAGATATTCTTCACCGCGCACCAGAACGGCGCGGCCATTCTTCCCGGTTGAAATGACGTCACCCGCTTTTACCGCGCCACCGCGCGTTGCCACAGCGGAATATCCGGGGCGTGAGACTGTGACCGAACCCGAAGATTCGGACACCGTCCAGCCCGGGGTGCCCGCATAAGCCGTACTGGCACAGAGCAGTGCACCAAGGGCCAGTATCCGTTTTGCCGATGTCATCGCGTGTCTCGCATCTATGTATCGTCAACCCAATATCGCGCGAGACCTCAATCAATTGGCAACGGGGCTGGTTAATTATTTGCAAGCCAATCCCCCGGGTTAAGAAGTTCGTGACTAATCCCGCCTAAGTAACACTGATTCACATGGGTTGGTGTCATGGTGCGATTGTGTTGGGTGCTTATCTGCTGCGTTGGGGTAGCGGGAACGGCGGCGTCGGCTCAGGATGGGCGGGCGGCAGATGCGCTGACACGCGACGTCGTTCAATTGCCTCGCGCAAATGACCGAGCGACCAATCCTGTCCCGATCCAGACTCAGGACACGATTGACACGCCCGTCGAAGCTCAGGCCAGTGTGCAGGTAGGGGCCGTCCAGATCACCGGTCTTTCGCAACTGTTGCAGGGAGACTTTTCGGACATTGCAGAAAGCTATGCCGGACGAACCCTCGATCAAACTGGCCTGAAGGATCTGGCGCGGGCCGTGGCGGATCGTGCGCGAGATCGCGGCTATATCTTTGCCAGTGCTGGTATTCCCGCCCAAGATATGGAAGTCGGTATCGTCCGCGTGAGGCTCGATGAAGGCATCATCGACGAAGTCCGGTTGCAAGGAAGCGAAAATTCCCGCGTGCGCGACCTTTTGATCGGTCTGGCCGGGATCGCGGTTCGCAAGGCGGACATCGAACGGCGGTTGCTACTGGCCGACGATATTCCCGGCATCACTATCGAGCGCACACGCTTCGTGCGCGAAAATGGCCGCGGTATTCTGGTGGTCGATGTGGCTGCCGAAGACGCGCGCGGGACGGTTCGAATCGACAATTCGGGGCCGCACGCATTCGGCCCCGTGCGCGCGCGGCTCGAAGTCGAACTCAACGGGCTGATTGATGCCGATGATCAGATTGTTACCTTCACTCAGGTTACGCCTTT
>JANOQL010000481.1:0-4151 GCA_031414835.1 Sphingomonadales bacterium
CGGCCTGAGCCAACCTACCTCATCACCAAGCCGTTTGAGCCTGAGACTGTGGTTGCGACCATCGGCCAGGCTTTGCTTCTTCATCGCGAAAGGCTTGGCGACGATACCTCGGCAAGCCATGCAGCTGCTACCGCTGGCTGATCGGCGATCTTTTGTGGATTGTTAGAAGTCCGTTTCGAAATTGCTCTGAATATCCGGTTCGCTACGACTGCGACCTTTTGCAGACGCCAATAGCATTCGCGCGTTCAACCGTGCTTTTTCGCCTTTGACCGACATTCGCAGCGCGGAACATTGATCGTATCCTCGCGTTCGTTGTTTGACTGATCATTTGAGCTGCCCGTCATTTCGGGGGCTTCCAGGGCGAGACGGTAAACATCGAGCGCTTCTATGAAATAAGTCGCAGTCGGGGAGGATATTGCCACTTTATCTGGAGTTTTGGCTGTGCCCGACAAACCGATCGCTTTTGGCGTTTTCCCGTCACATCCAGCCAGACCGTCCCTCCGCGCCTCGATCGCGAATTTTGAAGCCAAGGTAGCGCTCATCGGGCCCGCTGATAGCCGCGCCTGTGGGCTGGCAACGTTCACGCGAGATATTCTGCAGAACGCGGGCGAACACACGAGTGTTCACGCATTTGACCATGTTGCGATCCTCCGTGATGCGGAAGTCATCGATGCAGGTCTTCAAATTATCGAGAGCGATCAGAACAGTTACCGCGAATGCGCACGCACCCTCAACAATGCGCAGTATGACGCAGTTTGGATCCAGCACGAATTTGGCATTTTTGGCGGTATTGACGGTGAATGGGTTTTGGATTTTGCCGAACGGCTTGCCGCTCCGCTCATTGTTACGTTCCACACAATCCTCGCGAACCCTTCGCCAAATCAAGCCAGGATCGTCCAGAGACTGGTCGCGCTTGCATCACGGATAATGGTGATGTCAGAAAATGGTCGCGCAACGCTGGTCCGAAAATATGGCGCGTCGCTCGATCGCATCGCGCTGATCGAACATGGTGCCCCGGATCGCCCGTTTTCAAACCAGTCTGCAAAAGATGGACATCCGGTCACGCTAGCGACGTTTGGGCTGATCGGACCGGGAAAGGGTCTGGAAACCGCCCTCGAGGCGCTAGCGATCATCAAGCGCTCGCATTCTGACATCAGGTATCGCATTCTCGGAGCCACGCATCCTGTAGTTATGGCGAAAGATGGCGAAGCGTATCGCGAAAAACTAGAACAGCAGATCGCAAGGCTGGGACTTGCGGACAACATCGAATGGGTAAACCGATTTCTCAGCATAGATGAATTGCTTGGCGAATTGGGCCAATGCCAAATCTATCTGACGCCTTATCCCAACCTCCAGCAGAGCACATCCGGAACGTTGAGCTACGCCGTGGCGCTTGGCAAAGCTGTAGTTTCGACGCCATATCTTCACGCGCAAGAGCTGTTGGCCGACGAGTGTGGGCTGATATTTCCGGTTGGTGATAGCCAGGCACTGGCCGAGAGCATTTGCGATCTGCTTGACAATCCTTCCAAGCTGGCGGCGCTCCAGCAACGCGCTTATTTGCGAGGACGCCGCACGATCTGGCCCGAATTCATCAAGAATGTCGATGCGATGATCACGCAGACAGTGATTCAGCCATCCCAATCGCTTCGCCCGGAACGGAAGCGGTCGGTGCCGGGGATGGCCGGATTTTTCGCGATGATCGATGGCACTGGCATGTTGCAGCACAGCAAAGGACTGATCCCTGACCGTGACCATGGCTATTGCCTTGATGACAATGTGCGCGCTCTGATGCTGATGAACCTTGTTGGCGACGTCAGTGACGCACATCATTATCGGGTGATGCTGACCCTGTGTTCGTTCATTCAGCACTGCCACAATTCAGACAATGGCCGTCTACGCAATTTCATGGCTTTTGACCGGACATGGCTGGAAGACGAAGGATCCGAGGATTCCAACGGGCGCGCGATATGGTGTTTCGGACATTGTGCCCGGTTTGCCCAGCTTCCTGAAATCCGAAAATGGGGGCGCGACTGGTTTTTGCGTTCTGCCGATCTTGCAGCGACGTTCGGATCTCCCCGAGCCATCGCTTTTGCAGCGCTTGGCGCCGCGCTTATCTGCGAAAGCGAGCCTGCAAATGCGGTTGCCAGAACAGTTCTGGAAAATGCAGGTAAAGTGCTTTTCAAATTGCTCAAATCATCGACCCGGCCGGACTGGGCCTGGTTCGAAACCGTAGTGGGCTACGATAACCCGCGGTTACCCGAAGCCCTTTTGCGAGCGGGACATCTGATCGGTGACAAGCTTTGGGTTGATGCCGGTGCTGATGCTTTGCGCTGGATCAACACGTTGCAGACCAGCGAGCGAGGACTGTTCCGCCCGGTTGGTTCCGACAGCTTCGGCAAAGACTATGATGTCCTGCCATATGATCAGCAGCCGCTCGAAGCGTGGTCGGCTATCGATGCCTGTGCGACTGGCAATGAGATTGCGCCATCACCCGAATGGAATCATCATGCACGATTGGCAATGAACTGGTTTCACGGCGGCAATGATCGCGGAATCGCGCTTGCCGATATTGCCACCGGCACATGCCGCGATGGGATTACACGGCAGGGCGTTAACGAAAACCGCGGCGCTGAATCGATTGTGGCGTTTCAACTTGCCTACCACGGCTCTATGCGGCTGGCAGGACATAACGAATGGGACGTAGCAAACGATGAACAATGGGGGCAACACGTCCGGGAGCTTGCTCAACATTCACGACCTCAAACTGACCGCCGACCCGCGGCAGGTGGTGCTTCGCCCTTTTCATTTGAGCTGGCAAGGTAACTCAGCCGAACCGTCGCGCGCCCAGCGGCTTGTCGATGACATACTGGAATTGGCCGAACACGAGGTCGAGGCCGAACTCGATCATGTGATGCTCGATTTCGAGCAACGCCATTGGCAAACCGAAACGATTTTTCATCAGCGGTTTGTTGAACTCAGTCAGATCGTGACCATCGATTCCGCTGGCCTGTCGCTGGCTCGTAAGCTGCTGATCGGTTCCTATTTCTGCCATGAATATAGCTATGCCGCTGCGGCTTTGATGAATCCCAGTCTCGTGCCGCATCCCGATCAAACCGGCATCAGGCGAGGTCAAAAACGCTTCATCATGTCGATGCGGGCAGTTGGCGAAGGCCATATTTCATCGGTCGCGTTTCGTGAGGGAATCGTTTCCAAAAGCAAGGGATATACGCTCTGGCCGCAGCAGGAAGTCGTGATGGCGATGGCCAGCAACGGGCATGTTGATGGCAATCCTGACGCAATAAAAGTCATGCGCCATGCTGACAGCACACTCAACAATTCGGTGCTGTTCCCGGTAACCGAAGCGCAGAAAAACGGAATTGAGGATCTTCGGCTCGTCTGTTTCTGCGATGAAGAAACCGGCGAAGAGATTTATTACGGGACGTATACGGCCTTTAGCGGTCGGGACATCCGCTCGGAACTCTTGATCACAAAGGATTTTCGTTCGTTCGAACTGCGGCCGATTGTCGGGCGCGCGGGACGAAACAAGGGAATGGCGCTCTTTCCGCGCAAATGCGGGGACAAATACATGATGCTTGGGCGGCAAGATGGCAAAAACGTCTATGTAATGCAGTCCGATGATGTGACGACGTGGGACGATGAGGGCACACTTGTTCTTGAGCCGAAATATCCATGGGAATTTGTTCAGATCGGCAATTGCGGCAGCCCGATCCTGTGCGATGAAGGCTGGCTGGTCCTGACCCATGGCGTCGGTCCAGTGCGAAAATATGCGATTGGCGCAATTTTGCTCGACCGCCACGACCCGACCAAATTGCTGGGGCGCACGGCATCGCCTATCCTGACAGCGTCGGAAGGCGATCGCGAAGGCTATGTACCCAACGTGGTTTATACCTGCGGGGCGATGATGCAGGGGCGGGATTTGTATATTCCCTTCGGGATTTCGGATAGTGCGATCGGGTTTGCGTCGGTTCCCCTGGCGCGTCTGTTGAAGCAGATGGTGTAACGACGGGTGTATTCGCAACCGGTTATGCACTAGGCATAAGGCTGACAGCAATATTCAGTTAAACGGCCCCGGCATTGCGCTGGCAGGGGGTCTGCTGTCGGATGAAAGTCAAAGGCCACGATGCTGCATA
>JANOQL010000482.1:0-4113 GCA_031414835.1 Sphingomonadales bacterium
AGGTTTGATGGGGCTGGCCATCGTGCCACGTATGGCCGCTTTATTGCTAAGTCGACACCAGGCGCAACTTTTGCCAGTCGTCGCCGCGATCTCTATCGCCATCGGCACAATGTTACTCGTGTTCGCGCTCACAACCGGCAATGCGTTGAACCTACTGGCTTTCCTAGCGTTGGCTTATCTTTTCCTTGCCGGGACCGCGACATGGGCGATCATTACAATTCAATGGCTGGTTCCCTCAGCACTCACTGGGCGATTGTCCGGCACCTATATGGTGCTCAACGCCATTATCGGCATGGGTTTAGGGCCGCTTGTCGTGCCTCTCATGTCCGATTATCTTGGCGGACCACACCACATTGCGACCGGGATGATCGCCCTGACGGTTGGTGCCGGCACAATTGCCTGCGGCCTATTTATTGCAGCCCGTCGGCCTTTTGAAATGCTTGCCCGTCAAGTTGAACTCGCAGACACAGACAAAAGGATAACGATATGACAGCCGCCCCTCAGCAGGACGTCGGCGACGCGCTTGTGCGCCACTTGATAGAGATTGGTGTCGAAGTTTGCTTCGGCGTGCCGGGGGGACAAACCATTCCGTTGTATGGCGCCACGCGTCGGGCAGGGTTCAAACATGTCCTGATGCATGATGAACGCAACACCGCGTGTGCAGCAGACGCTTATGCTCGTGTGAGTGGAAAGCTGGGCGTGTGTGATGCGACAGTGGGGCCAGGCGCGACCAATCTGGTATCCGGTATAGCCGAGGCATTTGCTTCAGCCGTACCGGTGTTGGCGATTGTTGGTGATGCGAAGACGTCTCGCGAACATCTGCGGCAACACAGCATCGCTTCCCAAGCAATGCAGCAGCGGGCGATGTTGGAAGGCGTTAGCAAGCAATTCTGCCGTGTCCATCGTGCAGAGGGATTGGCTGATACGCTTGAAAACGCGGTAAGGGTCGCCGTGACAGGCCGTTGCGGTCCGGTAATGCTGGAAATTCCTGAAGACGTGTTTTTTGGCGCGGCCGCGCCAGATGCGCGTGTGCTTGCATGCGGCGGCGATAGCTGGCCACGTTATCAATCCGAGCCCTGCTCCGAAGACTTGAGCCACGCCGTGGCGTTGATCGCGAAGGCCGAGCGGCCGGTCATTCTGGCCGGCGGCGGGGCAATCGTCAGCAAGGAATGCAGCGAGGTCGTTGCGTTTGCCGAGGCGCTGGGAATTCCGGTGGTAACTTCGATAAATGGGAAGGGTGCCATTGACGAATTCCATCCCCTATCTCGTGGCGCGGTAGGGGTTTTCGGTTCGGTCGTTGCAAGCCGAACACTTCAGCAGGCCGATGTCGTGATCGTATTCGGGTCGAAGTTTGCGCAATTCAATTCGTTCATGTGGCGCCTGCCCGCTGCGAGCCAAACGATCATTCAGATCGATACCGATGGTGCTGAACTGGGCCGCGCTATTCCTGTCTCGCTCGCAATTTGTGCAGATGCCGGGCGAACTGCAAAACGCTTGCGTGACGCGGTAAGCCATCTGCCGCGCAAACCAGACTATGTCCTCTCTGGCGATGCCGTGGCCCAACCAGGCACATCCATCGACGATCCGCATGTCGCGCCCGAAGCAGTAATCGAATCCATCAACGCCGTTGCCGATGAGAACCTTGTTCTCGTCGCTGACGCGAGCCTGTCTTCGGGCTGGAGCGCTTCGCGCTTCAAAGTGCGTGGCGCTGGCCGCAAGTTTCTCGCACCGCGCGGTCTTGCGGGAATTGGCTGGGCGGGGGGTGCCGCCATCGGTGCTGCGCTGGCGTTGCCCGCAGGTGGCCGGGTCGTTGCCGTTTCGGGCGATGGCGCTGCTGCGTACTGGATCGGCGAGATCGAAACTGCGGTTCGGCTGCGACTGCCGATCATATTCGTGATTCTGAATAACTCCGGCTTCGGCTGGATCATGCAGGGCGAAGCGATGCTTGGTATCGACCCGAAATCCACCTTTGCCCCGGTAGACTTCGCCGCCATCGGACGTGCCACGGGGGCGGCGGGCCATCGCTGCACGACGATCGAGCAGGTCGATGCTGCCCTAACGCAGGCTTTAGGTGTTCTCGGTCCGACCATCATCGATGTTATTAGTTCCGAAATGGCGTCGCCAAGCGTGGATTTCGCGGTGCTTGATCCCGCCGCCGCATCTGCGTTCGGCGCCTATGGAATGGGCTAGTCATGAACGACATCACGCGTGACCGCATTCTCGCCCGAGCTTGCGAAATGCCGATATCTAGGCGACCGCAAGATCAATCGGACGCAGTGTTCGGTTGGTTATGGGCGGTCACCATTGGCATATTTGATAATATCCAACTGCGCACGATGCGCGCCTACTTTCCAAAGGAGATAATGTAATGCAATTCGGCCTTTTCGGCGGTGCCGCACGTGGCACCCATCAGTCCGGCGACAGCCAGTCGTATCGCGCCTTCATTGATTATGTCGTGCGTGCGGAAGAACTCGATTTCGCCTCGCTTTTCCTCGTCGAGCACCATTTCACCGGTGCCGGCCAGCTTAGCGCATCGCTGACATTCCTTAGTTATCTTGCCGGATTGACAGACCGTATCCGGCTTGGCACGGGTGTGACGGTACTTCCCTGGCACAATCCTGTGCTGGTTGCGGAACAGGCTGCGACGATCGACTTGGTTTCAAATGGCCGCCTCGATTTCGGCATCGGCCGTGGCTATCGACCGAACGAATTTCATGGGTTTATGGTTGACCCCGCGACCGCACAGGCTCGATTTGACGAGGCGATTGAGCTGATTATCAAGAGCTGGACATCGCGCGAGCGGTTTTCCCATGACGGGGCATATTGGCACTATCGAGACATTATCGTGGAGCCACAGCCGGTCCAAGCACCGCATCCGCCGATTTGGGTCGCGGCGCAAAGCGAGAGTTCTGTCCGCCAAGCAGCTGCGCGGGGACAGTCCCTGTTGCTTGACCAGTTTAGCGACACCGACACTATCGGGATGCGCATCGCGTGGTATCGCGACGAACAAGCAAAATGCGGAGCGGATGGCCGAGCGCAGGTCGCAGTAACGCGAGGCCTTCTGCTTGTCGACGAAAATAGCAAGCGCGATGACGAAATTGAGCGACGGCTGGCCGCGATTGCCATGCTTTCAGCAACAGCCCGTGTTCCCGGCTCGCCCGAAGCCCCGATCGTGGGGTCACAGATGCTCGACACATCCAAAGAGAGTAGCGAAGCATCGACGATCATCGGCGAACCTGCGGATTGTATCGCCAGAATTAAGGAACTGGAAGCGGTTGGAGTCGATTACATCCTGCTCAATGATCCGTGGGGAGGAATCCCGAGACTCGAGCTGTTCGCGGCTGAAGTTATGCCTGCTTTCGCGAAAGTGGATGTTTCCACCGAGTTGGCGTTAACGGGCTAAATTGGTGCGCCGTCAATCCCAACTGATGACGGTGCGTAATACCTCACCGCTTGCAAGCGCATCCAGACCAGCATTTACATCGTCAAGCGCGATCTTGCGACTAATGAAGCGCGAGAGGTCGATCTTTCCGGCCTCCGCCAAACGGATAAAGGCCGGAATATCGCGACGGATCACTGCCGATCCGAACAGTGCACTTGAAAGGCGTTGTTCGGAAAGAAAGAAAGGAAACGCGGCAATCGTATAGATTGTGTCGCGGCCGGGCATGCCCACAATCACGATCTCACCCGCACGACGGGCGATAGCGCGTGCCTGCGCGAGCGTTGCAGGCGATCCGACTGCATCAATCACCGAATCGACTCCGGCTTTGTAGGCCAACAAGACGGCGTCTTCGACGGAGTCATTGACGGGGTCCAGACAGAGCGTCGCGCCGTGATGCAGCGCATCGGCCCGCCGCTCGGCTCGCGGATCTATGGCTATAATCGTCGCGGCACCGGCGATTGAGGCACCGACGATAGCAGCGAGTCCAACAGTACCGCATCCGATAACCGCGATCGACCCGCCAACGCAGATATTCGCGCGATTTAGGGCACTCGAAAGGCCCGTGGTTACACCGCACCCGATCAGCGAAAGCTGCGCTGCCGGAAGCACAGTGTCCACGGCAACAAGCGAAGCCTGATCGACCACCATCTCCTCGGCAAATGTGCCCAGCC
>JANOQL010000483.1:0-6071 GCA_031414835.1 Sphingomonadales bacterium
TGCCCGATGCCACGATGGTCTATTGCGCGCATGAATATACCGCATCGAACGGGCGCTATGCGCTGGTCGCCGAGCCTGATAATGTGGCGATTGCCGAGCGAATGGCCGAGGTCGCGGCATTGCGGGCCAAAGGCGAAGCGACGGTGCCGACCAGCATCGGCCTTGAACGTGCGACCAATCCGTTCATGCGCGCCGCCACGATCGAACAACTGGCCGAACGCCGCGCGGCCAAGGATGCCTTTGCCGGTTAGCCATTGAGGAGACAGGTCATGCGAAGTCTTGCAGTGTTGGGTGTAGTGGCGATCATTGCCGGATGTGCCGATGCGCGGCCATCGGAAACCCGGCTGGCGGCCGAAGCCAAGGAAGCGTCGCGGCTGACCGAGGATCTGGCCGGTTACACCGCCGGAAAGCCGCGCCGCTGCCTGCCGCGCGAGGCCAATAGCGGGATCGAAAGCTATGGCGAAACGACATTGGTCTTCCGCGTGTCGAGCAAGCTGCTGTATCGCAACGAGGTGCGCAGCGGATCATGCCCGCGGATCGGCAACAGCCGCGCGCTGATCACCACCAGCTATGGCAGCGGGCAATTGTGCAACGGCGATCGCGCATCGAGCGCCGATCTGGTCGCAGGATTCGATTCAGGCTTTTGTATCCTCGGAGACTTCGTGCCTTACCGGCGGTAACGCCCGACAGACCAGAATTTACCCGCTCATGACGAGCGAAGTGAGCGGACCCTATTTCGCAGGTTTCCAGCGGATCAGCCGCCAGACATAACCGGCCGCGATCACAACGATGATCGCGATTGAAAGCGGGCCGATGATTGTTTCGATATCGGCAAAGCGTTTGCCAAGCATATATCCTGACAGCGCCAGCAGGCTGGTCCAGATCGCAGTGCCAATCGTCGACCAGATCACGAATGTCGACAGCCGCATGTCGAGCAACCCTGCCGGGATCGAAATCAGCGATCGCAACGTTGGCAGCATCCGCCCGAAGAACACGATGGCCCAGCCGCGTGTGCCGAACAGCCTTTCGGCCTTCTCGATTTCGGCCCAGTCGAGCGTCAGAAACCGGCCGAACCGCTGAATGAAAGGCCGGAAGCGTTCGATCCCGATCACGCGCGCCGCAAGATACCAAAAATAATTGCCAAGCATCGCGCCTGCGGTTCCGCTCGCGATCACCCCCCAAAGGCTCATCGTCCCGCGCGCAGCACTCAGGCCAGCGACGGGCATGATCACTTCGGACGGGATTGGCGGGAACACTGTTTCAAGGAACATCAGGAAGCCAACGCCGAGATAGCCCGATTGATCGATCAGGCGGATGATCCAGTCACTCATAATGCCACCTGTTTCAGAGGTGTCAGGTAGAGTAAGTTTCCCCGCTCATGTCGAGCGCAGTCGAGACACAGGTTCGAGCGCAGCCGAGAACCCCCGGCGCGCACCGAATGTGTCTCGGCTCCGCTCGACACTGCCTCTCGACTTCGCTCGAGGTGAGCGGCTTGGTCTGGATCGGATCGGATCAATGCCGACCCGCCAGCCGCGCTTCGATTGCATCCCAGATGCGCGCGGGCGTGTCAGTGCCGTTGAAGCGGTCGATCGCGACGATTCCCGTCGGCGAAGTCACGTTGATCTCGGTCAGCCACTCGCCGCCAATCACATCGATGCCGACAAACAACAGCCCACGCGCCTTAAGCTCAGGGCCGAGTGCCGCACAGATTTCGGCCTCACGCGGCGTCAATTCGGTTTTCATCGCGGTGCCGCCGGTGGCAAGGTTCGAGCGGATTTCGCCTTCGCCCGGAATACGGTTGATCGCGCCTGTCACTTCGCCGTCGATCAGCACGACCCGTTTGTCGCCAGCCGCCACCGAGGGCAGGAACGCCTGCACCATGTGCGGTTCGACATAGGCGGTGTTGAACACCTCAATCAGCGCCGACAGATTGGCACCGTCTGCCCCCACTTTGAAGATCGCCTTGCCGCCATTGCCGTGAAGCGGTTTGATGACGATTTCACCATGTTCGGAAAGGAATTTGCGCGCGGCCCCCAATGATCGCGTGATCATCGTCGGCGGCATGAAATGCGCATAATCGAGAACGAACAGCTTCTCGGGCGCATTGCGCACGCTGGCAGGATCGTTGACCACCAGCGTTTCGCCCTGAATCCGCTCGAGCAGATGCGTCGCGGTGATGTAACTCAAGTCGAACGGTGGATCCTGCCGCATCCAGACCACATCGGTATCGCGCCCCAGATCGAGCAGCACTGGCTCACCGGCTGTGAAATGATTTCCTGCCTCACGCCGCACGCTCACAGGCGTTGCGAAGGTGTAAAGCCGCCCGGCTTCCCATGTCAGATCTTCGACGTGGTAGCTGTAATTGGTGTACCCACGCGCCTGCGCCGCCAGCATCAACGCAAACGTCGAATCGCCCGCGATATTGAGCCCCGCAACCGGGTCCATCTGATAGGCGATCCGCAACGTCATGCGCGGCGTCCCTAGCGGTGGCGCGGTCCCTTGTCATCCCGAAGCAATAGTTTACTCGCCTTTTACGCATTGACGCTAGGGAAACCATCGGACGAGGGTGAGGAGCGCCACAGGCAAGGATGAGCGACCGCGCGCAATACTGGAAACCCGCATGGGCGGGATGGCCGGCGAAGGCACCGCAGGGTCTGTCCCCGCGCCTGATCGATGCGCTTGCCAAACTGCAATATGCCCAGCTGCGCGAGAACATCCCGGTCATCTATATTGCCGTTGCCGCGATCACAGTCGGCGCGGCACTTGCCAACGAAAGCATGACGGCGGCGCCGATCCAGCAAGCGGTGCCAGTCATTTTGTTGCTGGTCAGCGCGATCCAGATTTTCCGCTGGCGCACCCGGCCTGCCGACGCTGAAACAGTGGAGTTTGCGAACCGGCAATTGTTTCGCACAACAGTATTGGCCGTCGTGATGATGGCCATCGGCAGTGTCTGGTCGGTGTTGTCATTCCTCGATGCGCCGCCAGGGCGAATGCCAATGGCCCCTGTGTTCATGTTTTTCGGCGCATTTGCGATTGCGAACTGCATCGCCAGCGTTCCCCGCGCCGCGCTGGCGTTGCTGACGATCGGGGTGACGCCCCTGTCGGTTGCGATGATCATGAAAGGCGACGCCGGCTTTACCGTCATGGCGATATCGGTGCTGCTCGTTGGCGTGTTGCAAGCGCGGCTGGTGCTGCAACGGTTCTGCGACATGGCACAGACGCTGGTGCTTCGCGATGAACTCGAATCGCTCGCGCGGACCGATCCGTTGACGGGTCTGCTCAATCGCCGCGCACTGTCTGCCCGGCTGTCCGAACGGTTTGCCGATTCGCGAACCGTTCCGTTTGTCGTCGCGATGCTCGATCTCGACCATTTCAAGCCCGTCAACGATGACCATGGTCATGCCGTTGGCGACGCTGTATTGTGCGCGCTTGCGGCACGGTTGACCTCGAGCTTGCGCGAAGGCGATCTGGTCGCGCGGCTTGGCGGCGATGAATTCGCTCTGATCTTCGATGCGCCAAGAGATATCGACGCGGTTTCAGGGCGCGTTGCCGCGCTGACAGCCGCGCTCAGCCGTCCATACCGGTTGGCAGGTCATGATATTCGCGTGACGGCCAGCATCGGTGCTGCTGTATTCCCGCGTGACGGAGACACGATGGATAGCCTGTTTGCAGCCGCTGACGCAGCACTCTATCGCGAAAAAGCCAAAGCGCCGCAGCAGTTGCGCGCCGTGCCGGTCAGCAAAGCGAAGCGTTGACAAGGTGCCGGGGCCAAGCCCCCGGCGCGATCAATATGGCATCGATCCGGATATCGTCACCCGCACGCGCATAACGATGCGCAACGGCATCGACTGCGGCAACCACACGCCGCAACCGCCATGGATCGAGCGCCAGATCGAGATCGGCCTTGTTTTGTCGCGTCTTCACCTCAACGAATGCCGTGATCCGCCCGCGCCGCGCGACAAGATCGATTTCACCGGCACTGACCTTGACTCGAGTCGCCAATATCCGCCAGCCGTGAAGCCGCAACCACCACGCCGCGCGCCATTCGCCCCAGCGGCCAAAGGCTTCGCGTTCGGCGCGGGTCTTCACGCCTTCAGAACGAGCAGCCGGGCGTAAAGCGCCTGCCGGTCGCGCCCTGTTGCCTTGGCCACCTGCCCCGCGGCCCTTGCTGTCGACAATGTGATAGACGCCTCCAGAAGTGCTGCATCGACCAGCGCATCGTCGGTTTCGGGTTCAGCATCGGCAGGGGGTGCGACGACAATCACGATTTCGCCTTTGGGAGGCGCTTCGGCATAGCGCGCAGCCAGTGCGGACAGCGTTCCTGTCACGCATTCTTCATGCAGCTTGGTCAATTCGCGCGCCACCGCTGCCTCGCGATCGCCAAGACCCTCGCCGAGTGCCGCGAGCGTGACCGCGAGGCGCGGACCCGATTCGTAGAACACCAGACTTGCGCGAATGGCGGCGACTTCGGCAATCGCATCGCTGCGCGCCTTGGCCTTCGAAGGCAGAAACCCCAGAAAAAAGAACCGGTCGGTCGGCAATCCGGCAAGTGTGAGCGCGGCAATCGCAGCACAGGGGCCGGGGATCGTCACAATGACGCGGCCTGCCGCACGGGCATCGCGCACCAGCTTGTATCCGGGATCGGAAATGAGTGGCGTCCCGGCGTCAGACACCAGCGCTACGGCTTCCGACGCCATTCTAGCCACAAGCGAGTCACGAACTGCTGGACTGCTGTGATCGTGATAGGCCACCATTTGGCGCTTGGCGCCGAGCCGGTTCAAGAGCTTGCCCGTCACCCGGCTGTCTTCGACCGCAATCACATCGGCGCGGGTCAGGACATCGCTGGCGCGCGCCGACAGATCGGAAAGATTGCCGATTGGCGTTGCGACAATGTATAGACCTGGCAAAAGTGTGGCGTTCATGGGAGTCGGGTCATGGCAGAGGCGGGGGCATTCGGGCAAGTAGGCCTGAGGCAAGCGGGCAGTGTGGCTGCACGGATCAAACGATGGGCAAGTCTTGCGGCGATTGCGTTTCTCGCCGCGTGTCAGGTCGTTCCCAAGGGCCCGCCAAAGACGGTCGAAACACCCGTTGAGGATCCGACCGGCCCGGCCCTCCCCACCGATACCGCACGGCACCGGATTGCGCTACTCGTGCCCTTGACGGGCACGAATGCTGGCGTCGGCGAATCGATTGCCAACGCCGCCAATCTCGCGGTGCTCGATACCGGTGGGAAAACGATCCGGCTGACGACTTATGATACCGCATTGGGGGCGACGGCGGCCGCGCAGAAGGCCGTCGCCGATGGCAACAAGCTGATCCTCGGGCCGCTGCTCGCCGAAGACGTCCGCGCCGTTTCCGCGGTCGGTCGCGCGGCGCGGGTGCCACTGATCAGCTTTTCGAATGACGTATCGGTTGCGGGCAACGGCACATATCTGATGGGGTTCGTGCCGACGCAATCGGTTGACCGGATCGTCAGCTATGCGCGGAGCCGCGGCATCAATAACTTCGCCGGGCTGGTCCCTGTCGGGCTTTACGGCCAGCGCGCGTCAGCGGCGTTCCTCCGCGCCGTCGAAGCCTCGGGCGGACGCATGGTCGCGATGCAGAGCTTCGACCGGACGCCGGGTGCGATTGCGACGGCTGTTACCAAATTGGGCACCGCAAGCGGGTATGAAGCCGTCCTGATCGCTGATTCAGGGCGTGTTTCGATGCAGGTCGCACCGCAGGTCAAACGCCGGACACCTGCGGTTCGCATTTTGGGCACCGAATTGTGGAACACGGAACCCGCACTTGCCCAGAATTCCGCGATGAACGGCGCATGGTTCGCGAGCGTATCGGACTCGCTGTATCGCCAGCTCGGCAACAAATACCGGACGCGGTTTGGCAAGGGGCCGTATCGCCTCGCCAGCCTCGGCTATGACGCGGTGCTGCTGACCAACAAGATCGCGGCCAACTGGCGCGTCGGCACGACATTCCCGGTTGCGGCATTGCAAGACCCCGGTGGCTTCACCGGCATCGACGGCGCCTTCCGCTTCGGCCGCGACGGCATCGCCGAACGCGCACTGGAAGTGCAG
>JANOQL010000484.1:0-4899 GCA_031414835.1 Sphingomonadales bacterium
GCGGGGGCGGGTTCTTCGGCAGGCATCGGGCTGTCAGGCGCTGGATCGGGCTGCGGCGCTTCTCCGGGTGCGGGCGCGGGAGACATTTGCGCGGTTACAGGAACACCGACCAGCATCGTGCAACCGGCGAGCATCATCAACGTTTTGCGAACCATCATGGGACTTCTCCTTGAATTCCAAGGATCGAACGCCACCGCGCCGATCCATCGACTGCCCCCGATGATCAAAAGCGAAGTATCACTGTTAAGTTCCGGGCCTGAATCGGCCCGTCGCCGACTTTGACCGCTACACCGACTTTCGTGCGAAAATTACGCTGAACCCCAGATCGGGATAGTCGGCGCGCACGTCGATGCCATCGGAATTGCCGCTTGTGACAACGCGAAGTTCTCGATTGGCTTTCCCGCGGTGGTGCATCCGCGCCGTATTTTCCTGCCCGATATAACAACCTTTGGTAAAGCTGACGCCATTTTGTTCACGCGCATTGCCTTCGAGCCACAATGTCTTGTCCTGCCCCAATTCAGCGGCCCCTTCGACGATGCCGAGCGACAATCGATGCGCGTGATAGCCGAGCGCTGCACCTGTCGGGGGCGCGATCCAGCGTCGGCCCAGCGCTGCGTTGCGCGGATCGGCAACGCCATGGCCATCGCCTTTGGACCAATGCACCGCAAGGCTCGCGTCCCTCGCAATCACAATCGGCCGACGCAGCCGGTACATCGTCAAACGCCGAACCAGCGCATCGACATTTGCGGCCTCGCAATCGATCAGCAGGTCGTCACCATCATTCCAGACGAGAAAATCGAACAAAGCTTTGCCCTGCGGCGTGAGCAACCCGGCATACACCGGCAGATCGCCCGCGACGTCGTTGGTCACGAGGCTTTGCAAAAACCCGCGCACTTCGTCACCAGACAGGCGGATGACGGCGCGATCGATGAGGGTGGTATCGGTCATGCCGCTGATCTAGGGACGAAGCCATGATCACGCCAGTCCGCATCACAATCCGCCGCCCCGACGACTGGCATGTCCACCTCCGCGATGGGCCGATGCTGGCTGCCGTCGCTCACTACACAGCGCGGCAATTCGCGCGTGCGATCGTGATGCCCAACCTCTCTCCCCCGGTCACGACAACTGCCGCCGCCGCCGCCTATCGTGACCGGATCGTCGCTGCGAGCGGACCCGGTTTCACCCCGCTGATGACCGCATACCTGACCGACGATACCGATCCGGACGAGATGCGGCGCGGCCATGGCGAGGGAGTCTTCACAGCGGCCAAGCTCTACCCCGCTCACGCCACAACGGGCGCCGCTCATGGCGTCACCGATGTCGCGCATCTGACCGCTGTTTTCGAAACGATGCAAGCCATCGGAATGCCACTGCTGATCCACGGCGAAGTGACCGATCATGACATCGACATTTTCGACCGGGAGGCCGTATTCATCGATCGCACATTGTCAGCCATTGTCCGCGACTTCCCCGGTCTCAAGATCGTATTCGAACACATAACGACCAAAGATGCAGTCGATTTTGTGACTGATACCGGCCCGAACATCGCGGCGACGATCACACCGCAGCATCTCCATATCAACCGCAATGCGATGTTTGCAGGCGGCATCCGTCCGCACGCCTATTGCCTGCCAGTGGCAAAGCGTGAGGTGCACAGGCTGGCGCTGAGGGCGGCTGCCATATCAGCCAATCCCAAATTCTTTCTGGGAACCGACAGTGCGCCACACACGGTCGAGGCAAAGGAAGCCGCATGCGGCTGTGCCGGCATCTTCAACGCGCCGTATGCACTCGAAAGCTATGCGATGGTGTTCGATGAAGAAGGCGCGCTTGACAGGCTCGAAGACTTTGCCTCGGTATTCGGTCCGCGCTTCTATGGCCTGCCGCTGAATGACGATCACATAACGCTCGAACGCGCCGCGCTCATCGTGCCTGACTCGATTCAAGCCGTCGGAACAACGGTGGTGCCGTTTCATTCAGGCGAAACAATCGGATGGCGGTTCGTCGCAGCGTGACGATTGGCACTGGCGGGTTTGCCATGTCCCGCCTAGACAGCGTGCCAATGCGAACCTTGTTTCTGCGCCTGTTGGCTGCACTCCTCCCCGCCACGCTGATTGCGACATCGCTTTCCGGTCAGACCGCAACCCCCAAAGCCCATGCTGCTGCAGCAGCGGTCAAGCCAACACCCTGGCTATACGAAGGCAGCGACATTCCCGCCGATCCGGCGTGGATTTTCGGCAAATTGCCAAATGGCATCCGCTATGCGGTCCGCAAATCGGGTGTCCCGCCACGTCAGGTGGCAATCAGGGTCGGAATGGAAGTTGGATCGCTGTTCGAAACCGAGGCCGAGCGCGGTTTTGCGCACTATATCGAACATCTGTCGTTTCGCGGATCGAAGCACGTGACCGACGGTGAGGCGAAACGCGTCTGGCAGCGGCTGGGCGCGACCTTCGGCAGCGACACCAACGCGCTGACATCGACGACACAAACGATCTACAAGCTCGATCTGCCCAATGCGTCGCGCGAAGGGCTCGATGAAAGCGTCAAAATCCTGTCGGGCATGATGTCCGGCCCGACAATGACGCAGGCCGAAGTCGATGCCGAACGCCGGACCGTGCTTGCCGAAGCACGCGAACAATCAGGGCCACAGACGCGCATTCGTGATGCCACGCAACAGTTATACTTTGCCGGCCAGCTATTTTCCGATCGCACCCCGATCGGCACGACGGCATCGCTCAACGCCGCGACGCCATCTGCGTTGCGGGCATTCCACGATCGCTGGTATCGCCCCGAACGCGCAATCATCGTGATTGCAGGCGATGGCGATCCTGCGCTGTTCGAACAGCTGATCGTCAAACATTTTTCCGATTGGAAGGGCAACGGACCGTTTGTTTCCGATCCCGACTTCGGCAAACCTGCCGAGGGGAAACCCACCAGCGCAGTCATCACAGAACCCGGGCTTCCGACAATCGTGAGCATGGCGACGCTCCGGCCATGGGTGCAAAAGAACGATACGATCAGCTATAATCAAGGAAAGTTGGTCGATCTTGTCGCATTGCGGCTGATCAACCGAAGACTGGAAGAACGCGCACGCGCAGGCGGCAGTTTCTTGCAAGCCCAGGTCGATCAGGAGGATGTTTCACGCTCGGTCGATGGTACATTTGTGCAAGTCATCCCGCTCGGTACAGATTGGGAGGCCGCGTTACGCGACGTTCGCGCTGTCATCGCCGATGCGCAGGTCAATCCGCCGCTGCCCGAAGACATTACGCGAGAAGCCGGTGAGTTTTTCTCTGCGCTTCAGATCAGCGTCGAAACCGAACGTGCCGAAGCCGCAACCAAGCAGGCCGATGACATTTTGCAGGCGGTCGATATTCGCGAGACCGTGGCAACAGCGCAGGTCGCAGTCGATGTGTTCGGCGGGATTCGTGACAAAATCAGCCCAGCCGATATTCTCAGTTCGACCAAAAGACTGTTCCTTGGCACGGGGCCACGGGCCATCGTCACGACGCCGACTGCCGATCCGGCCAATGAAGCCAAGCTGGCAGCGATACTGACGGCCACGCCTGTCGCAATAGTCGCCAATGGCAGCGGGCCGCGCCCGACATTCGATCAGCTACCCAAACTTGGAAGCCCCGGAAAAATCGTCGCACGCAAGCCGTTCGAAGGGCTTGGCATCGAACAGATCGGATTTGCCAATGGCAGCACTCTGATCTTGTTTCCCAACCCGGCAGAGCAAGGTCGCATCTATGTTCAGGTGCGCTTCGGCAACGGAATTCAGGCGCTGGCCCCGAACCGGCCAAGCCTTGGCTGGGTCGCGAGTTCGGCGTTGATCGCGAGTGGCATCGGTCCGTTCGACCAGAATGCGATCGATCGGCTGACCAGCGGTCGCCAGATCAACATGGAATTCGATGTCGGGGAAAACGCCTTCGTCATTTCGGCGCGAACACGCGCGGTCGATCTTAAAGATCAGCTGCGCCTGATTGCCGCAAAGCTGGCATTTCCGCGCTGGGATGCCGCCCCTGTTCTCCGCACGCGGGCAGGAACGCTGACCAGTTTCGATACGCAGGACAAGACTGCGCAATCGGTGCTCTCGCGCGATCTGGGCGGGCTCCTTAATGGTGGCGATGCCCGCTGGATGTCGCCCACGCGTGCCGAGATCGAAGCGCTTACGCCTGCGGCATTCCGCAAACAATGGGAGCCTCTTCTCAAAACCGGACCGATCGAAGTTCTCGTGTTCGGTGACGTGACCGAGGCTGCCGCAATTGCAGCAATGGCGGAAAGTTTCGGCGCGATGGCCCCGCGCAAGGCAACATCGGTGCCAGCGTCGCAAATGGGGTCTGCCGGGCCGCAGCCGACAGTTACGCCGATTGTGCGCCGTCACAAGGGCGCTTCTGACCAGGCCTATGCCGTGATCGCGTGGCCCTTGGGCGGGGGGGTCGAAGGCACTTATGAATCGCGCAAACTCGAAATTCTTGCGCAAATTTTCAATGATCGCATGTTCGACAAATTCCGCGAGGCCGAAGGCGCCAGCTATTCGCCCAACGTCGGCGCGACGTGGCCGCTGGGATTGACGCGCGGCGGCAATTTTGTGGCACTGTCTCAAGTCGATCCCAAGAATGTCGATCGCTTCTTTGCACTGACGCAGGAAATCGCCGCCGATTTTGCGGCAAAGCCCGTGACTGCCGACGAGCTGGCGCGTGTCATCACGCCGCTGCGCGAACTCATATCGCGCGCCTCTTCGGGAAACACATTCTGGCTCAACCAGCTGGCAGGTGTCAGCCGCGAACCACGCAAGCTCACCGCGCTTTCGTCGTTGCTGCCCGATTACGACCGGATAACCGTTGCCGATCTTCAGGAAACCGCCAAACGCTGGCTTGTGCCGGGCAAAGCGATGATGGTTGC
>JANOQL010000485.1:0-2577 GCA_031414835.1 Sphingomonadales bacterium
GATCCGCCAGCGTCTGTTCAGAGACGTCCATCGCGCCGCCGGTGCACTCGGTCACGTTCTGACCCGTCATCTCGATATGGATGCCGCTGCCAAAGCTGCCCTCGGCACGATGCACCGCAAAAAAGCCACGCACTTCAGCGAGGATGCGGTCGAAAGGCCGGGTCTTGTACCCGTTGGCGGCTTTGACGACATTGCCATGCATCGGATCGCAGCTCCACACGACCGGGTGGCCGCTGCGCATGACGGCGCGCACTAGCGGCGGCAAGCCGCTTTCGATCTTGTCATAGCCATATCGGGTGATCAGCGTCATGCGCCCGGGCACATGGTCTGGATTTAGCGTGTCGAGCATCCGGATCAGCGCGTCAGGTTCAAGACTGGGGCCGCACTTCATCCCGATCGGGTTGCCGATGCCACGCAGGAATTCGACATGTGCCGATCCTTCGAAGCGGGTGCGATCACCGATCCACAGCATGTGCGCCGATGTGTCGTACCAGCGCCCGGTCAGCGAATCCTGCCTTGTCAGTGCTTCCTCATACGGCAGCAGCAACGCTTCATGGCTGGTGTAGAAACTGGTCCCCTTAAGTTGCGGAACCGTATCGGGATCGATCCCGCACGCCGCCATGAAATCGAGAGCTTCGCCGATGCGGTCGGCGACATCCTTGAACTTGCGCGCCCACGGCGAACGCCCCATGAAATCATGTGTCCATGCGTGC
This sequence comes from Sphingomonadales bacterium, assembly GCA_031414835.1. Lineage (GTDB taxonomy): Bacteria > Pseudomonadota > Alphaproteobacteria > Sphingomonadales > Sphingomonadaceae > Aquisediminimonas. The sequence continues at coordinate 714 of JANOQL010000485.1, forward strand.
ACCTGATGCAAATTGGCGTAACCACCCTGCGCAAACGCCCTGAGCAAATTCAGTGTGGCTGCCGATTGGTTATAGGCACGGACCATCCGCTCGGGATCGGGCTCGCGACCTTCCGCCTCGAACGCGATGTCGTTGATGATGTCACCGCGGTACGACGGCAATGAAACATCGCCAATCTGTTCGAGATCGGCAGAGCGCGGCTTGGCAAATTGCCCGGCCATACGGCCCAGCTTGACCGTTGGCAGCTTCGACGCGAACGTCAAAACCACAGCCATTTGCAGGATCACCCGGAACGTGTCCCTGATATTGTTCGGGTGAAATTCAGCAAAGCTTTCGGCACAATCTCCCGCCTGCAGCAGGAAGGCCTTTCCTTCTGCAACCTTGGAAAGATCGGCGGTCAACGCGCGGGCTTCGCCGGCGAACACAAGCGGCGGATAGTTTGAAAGCGTTTGCCCTACGCGTGCCAGAGCATCTTTATCGGCATAGGTGGGAAGCTGGCGCGCATCGGCGTCCTGCCAGCTTGAAGGGTTCCATCGTGTCATAATCTTCGCGCTTTCGCGAAATTATCGCAGGAGTGCAAGTTCGGTTTCGTCAACGAAGTTTACGTCTGGGGCCACGGCCATATGTCTTGCTATGACATTGAGGATCCGATCTGCGGCTTTGCCTCTGCCATAGGGAAAGGATTGACGTCGCATTTTGCGATGCGCGGCTGGATTGCGCAAGATGTCGAGTGCGCTTGCTGCGAGTTCTCCCAGAATGCCGCTGACCAATCGGCAATTGCCGGATTCGACAACTTCCGGGCGTTCGGTTTCTTCGCGCAAAAGCAAAAGCGGGGTGCCAAGCGCGGCACATTCTTCCTGCAAACCGCCGCTGTCGGTGATGACCAAGCGGACCGAGCGCAGCAGGTCGATCATTGACGGGTAGGACAAAGACTTCACGATCGTGACGTTTTTGTTCCCCCGGAGCATCGCCGTTAGCGGTCTTGCGACGCCAGGATTGGTATGTATGGGGAGCAGCACACGAAATCCCGCGTCGGCCAATTGGCTGATCTCTTGCGCAATATGTAGTGCCGCATCCCCGAAATTCTCGCGCCGATGGCAGGTGAACAGGATATCGTAGCGCGCTTTGGGCAGAGGTCTGTTCACGAACATCGACATGGCATCGATCACGGTGTTGCCAGCCACGGCGATTTCGCCCTCTGCGTCTTCGGAAATCAAATTGTCTCGAGCGCCTGCGCATGGCGCAAAGTGAAGCTGCGCCAATTTGCCGATCGCCTGTCGGTTCTGCTCTTCAGGAAATGGGCGGGCAGGGTTGCCTGAACGGAGCCCCGCTTCGACATGGCCAAGCGTTACGCCGAGGCTGTGCGCCGCTTGTGCGCAAGCCAACGCAGTGTTGGTATCACCTTGCACCAGAACAAGCTGAGGCTCTGCCGCTTCAATGTGCAATTTTGCCAGTCCGCGCATGATGTCAGGGTCGCGGGTTTGTATGATCGCACTGGCAACAGACGGATTGTCGGCATGAACGCCAAAACACGCCAATGTATTGAAAAACAAGTCTGGCTGCTGGCCCGAAAAAACCATCTTGAAGTCAAGACCGGGGCGATGTCTTGCGGCGATGGCGATTGGTGCGAGTTTGATAGCTTCGGGGCGCGTGCCACCAAAGGCGATCACCAGCGGGCGCTTACACTGTCGTGATCGCGATGGAGACATGAAAGGTAGAAACACGACAGTCAATCTGTCGCGTTTCTACCATCTGGTCAATGCCTATTCGCTGGCGATCCAATTGCCGTGGAACCCGGGTGGAATGCGGTGCGGCAAATGAACAGAAGCCACGGGATCACCGCCAAAGTTCTGTGCATCGAGAA
>JANOQL010000486.1:0-7224 GCA_031414835.1 Sphingomonadales bacterium
CCACACCGGCTGTTTGCGGGCGACCGCGAGCTTGATACCCTCATCGTCGACAAGGCTGGCATGCTCGATCGTATCGATGCCTGCCTTGATCGCGGCCTTGATGCCATCGGCGCCGTGCGCATGAGCGGCCACGCGCAGCCCCCATTGATGCGCCTCAACGGCAATCGCGCGGAGTTCGGGTTCGGAGAGCTGCTGTTGCCCCGGTTCGGTGTTGCGACTGAACACGCCGCCGGTGGCGCAGACCTTGATCACTTGCGCACCATATTTGCGCTGGCGACGGACCTGAAGGCGGAGCTCTTCGACACCATCGCCGACGCCTTCTTCCTTTGCCGGTTTCTCAAGGCTCGGCGGCAGAAAGGTTGAATCGCAATGCCCGCCGGTCGCGCCGAGCGCATAACCTGCGGGAACGATGCGCGGGCCTGTCGCATAACCGTCCGAAATCGCCTGCATCAGCCCGATATCATTGCGGTCGCGCGACCCGACGTTGCGAACTGTTGTGAAGCCCGCATCAAGCATCGCCTTCGCATTGCCGACAGCCGTCATCGCCCAGAAACTGTCGGTATATTCAAGCCCGCGATATCCGCCGATATCGGCGGGGCCATCGAGGTGAACGTGCATGTCGATGAGGCCGGGAAGCAATGTCTTGTCACCCAGATCGATAACCTTGGCCTGCGGCGTCAGCTTGATTTCGCGTCGGTCGGCAATCGCCGTGATCCGGCCATCGACGACGGTAATCAGCGGCTGTTCGACAGTCTTACCCGTCTGCACATCGATCATCCGCGCCGCGGTGTAATGCACTGTCTCGGCGGACGCGGCGGTGGCGAGGAGAGCCGCGATGCCCAAGGCTATTGTCTTCATTGTCGTGAATCCTTCCCGCTCATGTCGAGCCCTTCGACTTGGCTCAGGATAAACTTCCGCCGAAGGGCGGAAGTCGAGACATATCGATCCAGTGGACCCAGCCTCTCGACTTCGCTCGAGGTGAGCGGAGATAGCTAAGACCAATTCTACCCATCGCTTACCCTTTCGATGTCAGCGCCTGCTGCCGACAGTTTTTCTTCGAGCCGTTCATAGCCGCGATCCAAGTGATAGACGCGGTTGACCTGTGTCTCGCCCTCTGCGGCCAGCCCCGCGATGATGAGGCTCATCGACGCGCGCAGGTCGGTTGCCATGACAGGCGCGCCGGTCAGCGTCTTGACCCCGTGCACGACCGCCGTGCGGCCTTTGACGGCAATGTCCGCGCCCATCCGTGCCAGTTCAGGAACATGCATATAGCGGTTTTCGAAGATCGTTTCGGTCAGCACGCTCGCGCCATCGGCCTTGGTCAGCATTGCCATCAGCTGCGCCTGCATGTCGGTGGCAAAGGCGGGATAGGGCGCAGTCGAGAGCGTCAGCGGCTTGAGCTTGCCATTGGTCGCGACGCGGACGCCTTTGGCATGTTCTTCGATGTGCAGTCCGGCCTCGGTCAGCGCCGATAGCGTCGCGCGCATATCGGACGCGCGTGCGCCGATCAGATCGACATCGCCGCCCGCAATCCCGACCGCGCAGGCGTAGCTTCCCGCTTCGATGCGGTCAGGCATCACCTGATAGGTCGCCCCGTGAAGCCGGTCCGCGCCCTCGATCGTCAGTGTTTCGGTGCCGATCCCGTCGATATGGACGCCCATCGCGACGAGCAGATTGCATAGATCGACGATCTCCGGTTCGCGCGCGGCATTCTCGATGATGCACATGCCCTTGGCGCGGGCGGCGGCCATCAGCGCATTCTCTGTCGCTCCCACAGAAACGACCGGGAAGGTGATCTTGCCGCCCGGCAGACGCCCGTCCTTGGCGCGCGCGGTGATGTAACCGCTGGTGGTTTCCATTTCGGCCCCGAATGCTTCTAGTGCGCGCAGATGGAGGTCGATCGGGCGGTTGCCAATCGCGCACCCGCCAGGGAGCGAAACCGTCGCTTCGCCCGCGCGCGCCAGCAATGGCCCGAGCACGAGGATCGACGCGCGCATTTTGCGCACAATGTCATAGGGGGCGAGTGTTGCAGTGATCCGGCCCGCGCGCATCGTCATCACCCGACCGAAGTCTTCGGGCCGCGCGCCTTCGATCGTCGTCGAACAGCCGAGCTGGTTCAGCAAATGCCCGAAACTGTCGACATCGGCGAGCCGGGGAAGGTTCCTCAGCGTTAACGGCTCATCGGTCAGCAACGCACACGGCATCAACGTCAGCGCCGAATTCTTCGCCCCCGAAATCGGAATTGCGCCCTTGAGGCGATTGCCGCCCCGCACCAATATTCTGTCCATAGTCGCGCTTTAGCGCATTTGCATTTCGCGGCAAGCGAGGTGGGTTTCACTCTGTTCGCCCCGGACCATCTCATTTCTGACGAAGAAGGTGGAGATGCCGAATGCCACGCGTCACGGATCGATTGTGCCAAGGCCTCAAGCGCGTAGACGCGATCCGCGCGGCGATTGATGCACGCGATGTCGCCTTCGACTCCCAACCCCCGCGCAACCGCGCCGCCGGTTGCGTCGCCTGCCCCGACAATCAATGCGGCCTTTTGCATAATTCCTCCGTCTCTCGTCGCGCGAATGCCACCTGTCGTCGGACCTTCTGGCAAGTATGACAGCCGTCACTGGAACTTCCGATCTCATCGCCCATTTGCGCTTCGGGCGCGATATCTCTCGCGTCGTCAAACAAGGGTTATCCTTTCATGATCAATCGTTCACTTCGCGCGGGTTTCGCTGCGATTGCCCTTTCAGCCACCGCGCTTTCGGGCGCAGCGGTTGCTGCTCCCAACCCAATGGTGGGCGGTGCAGCGATGTATCCGACCAAGAATATTGTTGAAAACGCGGTCAATTCGAAGGATCACACAACGCTGGTTGCGGCTGTCCAAGCGGCGGGTCTTGTCGAGACATTGTCTGGCCCAGGTCCGTTCACCGTGTTCGCACCGACCAATGCCGCATTCGGCAAGCTGCCAGCAGGCACCGTCGAAACGCTGGTGAAGCCTGAAAATAAGGGAACACTCACAACTGTGCTGACGTATCACGTCGTCGCAGGCCGGATGACCGCAGCCGATATTGGCAAAGCGATCAAGGCAGGCAAGGGCAAGGCCACGCTCACCACAGTGCAAGGCGGCACGCTGACCGCATCGATGATGGGCAACAAGATCATGCTAACCGATGCCAAGGGCGGCACGAGCCACGTCACAATCGGCAATGTCATGCAGTCGAACGGCGTGATCCACGTCGTCGATACGGTGTTGATGCCTTAGTTCTACTGGTTCCGGGGAACGGGAAACCGTTTCCCGGAACTACGCTTTCTCAAGCGTGCATTGCAGCGGATGTTGATTCTCGCGCGCAAAATCGATCACCTGAGTGACTTTGGTTTCGGCAACCTCATATGTGAAAATGCCGCACACCCCGACGCCCTTTTGATGCACATGCAGCATCACCCGCGTCGCATCTTCCATATTCATCCGGAAAAACCGCTGGAGCACCAGCACGACAAATTCCATCGGCGTGTAATCGTCGTTGAGCAGCAGCACCTTGTAGGGCGTCGGCTTCTTGGTGCGCGTTCGCGTGCGCGTGGCGATACCAACGCCAGAGTTGCCGTTGGTATCGTCTTCATTCTCATTGGCCATGCGCGGAATCATCTGCGCAGGATATGGTATTTTTGAGCGGCGCGGCAAGATGCAATTGTGCAGATTGCCGCCAAATCTTTTCGCTACAGCACCACATCCAATCCGTGGAGCAGCAAACCGACCAGTCCACCGACCAAAGTGCCGTTGATCCGGATATATTGCAGGTCGCGCCCGACTGCGCCTTCGATCCGCTCGGTGATCTTGCTCGCATCCCATCCGCGCACCGTTTCGGAGACGAGTTTTACAATGCCATCGCCGTAACTCGCTGCTGTGCCGACGGCGGCGCGGCGCGCGAAGCGGTTGATCGGGCGACGCAGCCTGTCATCCTCCTCAAGCCGGCTGCCAAGCTGGCGGAGCAATTCACCGAAGCGGCCAGCCAGCGCACGGTCTGGATCGCGCGCGGCCTTGAGCAGCGCAGCGCGTCCTTGCTGCCACAGGCTGTCGATCCAGTCCTGCACCGCCGGATTGGCGATCATTTCCTGTTTCCAGCCATCGACGCGGGCCTGCATCGCAGCATCGTGTTGCAAATCATCCGCCAGATCGACGATAGCATCGTTGATCCGCAACCGCAGCGGGTGTTCGGGATCGTCACCCATATCCTGCGCCAGCTTGTTGAGCCCGGTGATCACGGCATCGGCGACGTTTTCATCGAGCCCGGTCCAGCGCAGGATGCGGCCCGCACGATCCTGCACCATCTGGCGAATGATCGGTTCGTTGGTCGCGATGATGGTCGTCGCGCGTGAGACGATGCCATCGAGCAGCGGAATATGCCGTCCGTCGCGGATCGCCGCTGCCAGCGCGCGCCCGAGGAGAGGTCCGGCTTCAAGTGTCCGCAGCCTGTCTGCAATCGCGCTTTTTGCCATCCCGCCGAGCCGTTCATCGTCGAGGCTTTCGATGGCATCTGCAAGCAGCCGAGAGGCTCCATCGCGCAAGCGGCCCGCACCGCCATGATCGGGATCGGCCAGAAACCGCCCGGCGGCGGCCGCGACATCGAGCCGCTGCATCCGCCGTGCCACCACCACAGGGGTCAGGAAATTATCGCGCAGAAATTGCGCCATCGTATCGCCGATCCGGTCCTTGTTGCGCGGGATGATTGCCGTGTGCGGGATCGGAAGCCCGAGCGGGTGGCGGAACAGCGCGGTGACCGCGAACCAGTCAGCAAGCCCGCCGACCATGGCCGCTTCGGCAAACGCCTTGACGAAGCCGACGGCGGGGTGGGCTTCGACGAACACGCGCGCGGTCAAATAGACGCACGCCATCACGACGATCAGCGATGTTGCCGCGATTTTCATCCCGCGAGCACCACCTTGCACCGGGAACCGCAACGAAGGAACGCGGCGGCTGCCTTGCGAACGCTTGATACGGAGCGTCTGTTTACTCGGCTGGTTCAATCGAGGGCCTGTTCCGCCTGATGAGACGACGCAGCCAGTTGGGAAGCGGGCTTGGCGGTCGTTCCATCGGTTCTTCACCATGGTTTGTCAGCCAGTAACGCAGCCAGGTGCCAACGCGTTCCTCCATACCCATCGCAAGGCTGAAACTGGCTGGCACAATCACGAGCGTCAGCACGGTCGAAACAATCAGCCCGCCGATCACGACGACGCCCATCGGCTGACGCCAGGCGCCATCGCCTGTTAGCGCGAGCGCGGTTGGCAACATGCCCGCGATCATCGCAACCGTGGTCATTACGATCGGCTGCGCGCGCTTATGCCCTGCCTCCATAATCGCCTCATAGGTCGGGACGCCGCGATCGATTTCTTCGAGTGCAAAATCGACGACGAGGATCGAGTTTTTGGCAACAATGCCAAGCAGCATCAGCATCCCGATCATCACCGGCATCGATACGGGCATCCCGACGATCCAGAGCGCCAAGCCAGCGCCAAGCGGGGCGAGCAACAGCGACCCCATGTTGACGAACGGCGGCATGACGCGCCTGTAAAGCAGCAGCAGGACAGCAAAGACGAGCAGCACGCCCGACACGACCGCGGTCAGGAAGTTGACGACCAGTTCGTTTTGCATTTTCGATTGGCCAGTGCTGAGCCGCGTGATCCCCTGTGGCAGGTTTTTCATGATCGGCAGCGCATTGATCTTGTTGTTCGCGACGCCACTGACGATCCCTTCGGCAAGGTCGGTGCCCACAATGATACGGCGGTTGAGGTTGGTCCGCCGGATAGACGTCGGCCCTGATCCAAACCCGATTTCGGCGACGGTCTTCAGGGGAACCGACATTCCGTTTGCGGTTGGCACGGGCAGATTCTCGATCGTCGAAAGGCTGCGGCGTGAATCTTCGCTCAACGTGACACGGATCGGAACCTGCCTGTCAGACAGCGAAAATTTGGGGCTGTTCTGATCGATATCGCCAATCGTCGCGATGCGGATCGTCTGGCTGAGTGCAGCCGTGGTGACGCCCATCGTCGCGGCCACATCGAGCCGCGGCGTGATCAGGATTTCGGGCCGCTGCAAATCGCCGATCACGCGTGGTGCGGTGAGTTCACGCAAGCCCCGCATCTGTTCGACGAGCGTGTTGGCCGTCTGCGTCAGAACCTCGGGATCGTCGCCAGCGAGTGTGATGTCGATATCGCGCCCTGAACCTGGAGGCCCGCCCTGATTCTGCGCCTGGAAATTGACACGGGCGTCGGCAATCTTGCCGAGTTCCTTGCCCCATTTTTCCTCGAAATCGAGGCTCGACATCGTGCGATCCTGTTTCAGCGTCAGGTAGATATTCGCATTGCCCGGGTTGATGTCGGCAAAGGCAGCATCGACGACACCTGTTTCGCTGCCGAGCATTTCCTGCACGCGTTCGGTGATACCGCGAGTCTGCGCAAGCGTGGTGCCGGGCACCATTTCGATCTTCACTTGGCTGTAATCGCTATCGGTATCGGGGAAAAACGAAAAGCTCAGCTGGCTGAACACGCCGATGGTTGCCAGCATGGCAAGCGCGCCGATCCCGACAGTCTTCCAGCGATGGACGAGCGACCAGCGCAGGATGTCGAGATAGGTATCCATCCATTTGCCGGCAGCATGCTCCTGAACACCGTGGCTCTTGAGAAAATAGGCGGAAACCATCGGCGTTATCGTCCGTGCAACGAGCAATGAAAACAGCACCGCGACCACGACGGTCAGCCCGAAATTCTTGAAGAACTGTCCCGAAATGCCCGGCATCAAACCGACCGGCAGGAACACCGCGACAATCGCCATCGTCGTCGCTAGCACGGCAAGGCCGATTTCGTCGGCAGCCTCCATCGATGCCTGATATGCCGATTTGCCCATTCGCATGTGACGCACGATATTCTCGATCTCGACGATGGCGTCATCGACCAGCACACCTGCGACCAGCCCCAGCGCGAGCAAGCTGATCTGGTTGAGGCTGAATCCAAGCAGCGACATCACCCAGAATGTCGGGATTGCCGACAAGGGGATGGCAATTGCGGAGATGATCGTCGCGCGCCAATCCTTGAGGAAGATGAAGACGACGATGACTGCAAGGATCGCGCCTTCGATCATCGCGACCATCGACGATGTATATTGTTCGCGCGAATAATTGACCGTGGTGAACAGATCGCGGAATTTGACCTTGGGGTTTTCGGCCTCGAGCTTTCGCA
>JANOQL010000487.1:0-9924 GCA_031414835.1 Sphingomonadales bacterium
TTCAGGGGAGAGGGAAAGGCGCGCAGCGCCAGGGAGAGGGGGATTCGGCGATGCAACTGCCCCTCTCCCCGCTCGCCAAAGGCGAGTCGACCCTCTCCCCTGAAGGGGCGAGGGGTTTGATCCCCGACATCTTCGAAGTGCGCGGCGAAATCTATATGGCGAAGGCCGATTTTGCGGCGTTGAACGCCCGCCTGCTTGCCGAGGCGGACGATCCTGCCAAAGCGCGGCAGTTCGCCAATCCGCGCAATGCGGCGGCAGGATCGCTGCGGCAAAAGGACGCCAGCGTAACCGCGTCGCGCCCGCTGCGCTTCCTCGCACACGGCTGGGGTGAGGCATCGGCAGTTCCGGGCGAGACGCAATATGCGGTGATGCAGACGCTCAAAAGCTGGGGTTTCGCGGTCGATGAACGCTTCATCCGTGCCGAAACGACCGAGGCAGCGCTCGGCCAGTATCGCGCCATCGAGGCGGCGCGCGCCGATCTGCCGTTCGACATCGATGGTGTCGTTTACAAAGTGGACAGGCTCGACTGGCAGGCGCGGCTGGGGTTCGTCAGCCGCGCACCGCGCTGGGCGCTCGCACACAAATTCCCCGCCGAACGCGCCGAAACGACGCTCGAAGCCATCGACATTCAGGTCGGCCGCACGGGGAAGCTCACGCCTGTCGGGCGGCTCAAACCTGTGACGGTCGGTGGTGTTGTCGTGTCGAACGTGACGCTCCACAACAAGGACGAAATCGTCCGCCTCGGCGTCCGGCCGGGGGATCGCGTGCTCGTCCAACGCGCAGGCGATGTCATCCCGCAGATCGTCGAGAACCTGACGCGTGAGGTGGCGCGTCCCGCCTTCTCCTATCCAGAAACCTGCCCGCAATGTCAGTCGGAGGCCCGCGCAGAGGAGGGCGAGGTCGATATCCGCTGCACCGGCGGCCTCGTATGCCCTGCGCAGCGGATCGAGCGGCTCAAGCATTTTGTCAGCCGTGGCGCGCTCGACATTGACGGGCTGGGCGAGAAAACCATCGTCGAATTCTTTGAACTTGGCTGGCTCCATTCGCCTGCCGATATTTTCCGGCTCGCCGCACATCGCGACGAGTTGCTCACGCGCGAGGGGTGGAAAGAGAAATCGGTCGATAATCTGTTCGCCGCGATCGAAGCACGGCGCACGCCCGATCCGATCCGCTTTCTGTTCGGTCTCGGCATCCGGCACACAGGTGCAGGAACGTCGAAGGATCTGGTTCGCGCGTTCGGATCGGTCGAACGGATCGCCGAAATCGCGCAATCGGAGGATGCCATCGCCGAATTGTCGGGCGTCGAAGGCGTAGGTCCAGTGGTTGCCAAGGCGCTCGTCGATTTCTTCCACGAGCCGCACAACCGCGAGGTGTGGGACGATTTGCTGCGCGAGGTATCGCCCGCCCCCTATGTCTCGAACGTCCGTGCCTCGTCAGTCAGTGGCAAGACGATCGTCTTCACCGGCAGCCTCGAAACGATGAGCCGCGATGAGGCCAAGGCGCAGGCCGAAGCCTTGGGGGCGAAGACAGCAGGCTCGGTCAGCGCGAAGACCGATCTGGTCGTGGCGGGGCCGGGCGCGGGATCGAAGCTCAAGAAAGCGCAGGAGCTGGGCATTGAGGTGATCGACGAGGCGGGTTGGGCCGCGATTTATTCGACGAACGGCTGATACTAGCCCCTATCCCGTATCGGCCCGGTTCCATCCCCCTGGACCCGGGCCGAGCGATCAATCGAACGACGATCTGCGGTGCGACCCGACGAAGTGTTCTTCGCTTGAGCACCGGGTTCGGCTAGCGCATTGTGCGATTCGATAATGCAAAGAACTTATCAATTGTCGCTGTCAGGCGCATTGCGGCTTCCTGAGGAGGCGCAGGAGCGATTGATCGCCTGCGGCAAGCTGCGTCGGTTCACAGATGGCCAGTCAGTGATGCGCGAAGGCGAAGTGGCCGATGGCTTCGGGATCATCGTCGAAGGACAGGTGATGTTCGGGCGTCATGCGGCCAATGGCATTTTGACGGTGCTGGCGATCATGGGGCCGGGGGATTGCTTTGGCGAACAGGCGTTTCTCACCGAAACTCCGCGGCTTGCCGAGGCCATTGCCGATGGACCGGCGACAATATCGTGGATTGGCAGTGCTGCGTTCCGCAAAGCTGTCGCAGCCGATCCGCCGCTTGCGATGCTGATGCTACGGTCGCTCGCCTGGCAATTGCGCGCCGCACTCGATCGGGTCGATTCCGCCCGGCGGATGACGCTCGATCAGCGCGTCGCTTCGGCATTGCTGACGATGTGCAGCGTGACCGATGGCATGATCGAGACGACACAGCAGGAGCTTGCCGATCTGGTCGGCGTCTCACGCGTTGCGCTTGGCGAAGCGCTCCGCCATCTCGAACGCGGTGGTGCGATCACGCTCGCTTATGGCCGGATCACGATCCGCAATCCGGCGCAGCTTGAAGCGCAGATGCGGCTGGGCGGAAAACGGCTACGCGCCTGACGGTGCATCGGTGGAAAACCATTCAATCACACCGGGCGGAAGCGGGCTCCATAACCCAACCCGCACACCTGCGCGCGCCAGCATGTCTCCGGCCCAGATGTTGCAGGTGTTGAACAGCCAGTATTCGCGGGCAGACGCGTAGAACAGATCGCGGCTGCCATAGCCAGGGCTCGGCACCGCGCGGCCATCGCCATCGGGCGCCAGCGTGCCAGTCATCGCGTCGATCAGTGCCCGATATTGGGCGCGTGACAGGCGGACGGGGCGCAGTTCTCCCGCCTCTTCGGGGCGCTGGACATGATCGACGTGAAGCACGCTTTGCCCGCTGCCGAAGATCGCGCTTGCCAGAGTGCGGGGCGTCAAATCGGCCCAAGTCGGCGTGTTCATATAGAAATCGCGATCCCCCCAGCCAAAGATCAGATATTGCCCCATATCATCGGGATCGGGCAGGTCGGTTGGGCGGAACATCAGGCTGAGGTCGATTCCTTCTGCCGATGTCGGCACCATGATTGCGGTGTGGATCGGGTTCGACGCGATCCAGATCGTCGTGCCTGTCGGCGATTCGCGCCAGCCGGGATTGGCCGGCACGATGCTGCCGATCAGCGCGGCAAGCGTCCAGAGGCCAAATGCAGTGGCTGCGCCAACGCCCAGAAGGCGGAAAAGCCTACGCAAGACTGTCATCGGGCACAGGCTATCACAGCCACACGACAGGGGCTTGACAATTATCAAAGTTCCCATAATGTTCCACGTGAAACACAAGGGAGAGAATGATGATCGGCTACGTCATCCTGGGCACCAATGATCTTGAACGTGCGGCCGTGTTTTACGATGCACTGGCGGCTGAAATGGGCACTGCACGAATGATGGAATGGCCCGGCGCAATTGCGTGGGGAACGCCTGGCGGTGGTGCCGGTGTCGGCCTGACAGCGCCGTTCGATGGGAACTCGGCAACCGTTGGCAATGGCGTGATGGTCGCGCTCGAGGCCAAGGATGCAGACCATATCCAGCGGATTTACGATGTCGCGCTCGCCCACGGCGGAACGTGCGAAGGTCCGCCGGGGCCGCGCGGTGAAGGCGGGTTTTATGCTGCCTATTTCCGCGATCCCGATGGCAACAAGTTGAACGCGTTCACCATGGGATGATGGGGGATGATGGTTTTCGTTGCGGACCGGTCGTCAACTTCGTCAACTTCCAGATTGGGCAGCACGTGCGGTGATCGAAACAGCTGGTCGAATCGAACGGGGGAAATGCAATGGGTAAATTGCTGGCAGATGTGATCGGCAACGGCGTGATCGCATTTTTTGTAATGCTGTTTGGAATGATGGCATTGTCCAAATTCATCATCTGGTTTCTGCCTTGGTTGAGCGCGGTTCTTTACTGAGGGTCAGGGCAGGCAGGGAGATAGTCGATGGCTGACATTTTCACTCATCCGCTTCATCTGGGGCTTGGCGCGACTGCCGTGCCGCAGCCTGAAATGACCGGCGGGATGGGCTGGTATGAAGGCTATGGCGTGCGGCATGGCAGCGATGGGGCCGAAGGGCGGCTGGTATCGATGTATCGCTTCACCGAGAGCTGGGACATGTGGGAAATGCACCCGGCGGGCGATGAAGTGGTGCTGTGTACGCAAGGCACAATGACGCTGCATCAGGAACATGCCGATGGCAGCACCGAAATCGTGACGATTGGCCCCGGTGAATATGCGGTCAACCCGCCCGGCACCTGGCACACTGCCGATGTCGATGGAGAGGCGACGGCACTCTTCATTACCGCAGGCCTCGGCACCGAACATCGTCCGCGATAAGCCGGTGCGAAGTCTCTTGGCCAGTTGACCCGCCCGCGCTGGCGACGCAAAGCAGCGCCATGAAGAAGACTGATGGCCTCAACCGTGCCGTAACCTCCAAATGGCGGCCCGCAACGCTTGCGGTGCGCGGCGGAACGTGGCGTTCCGAACATGGCGAAACGTCCGAAGCGTTGTATCTCAATTCGGGCTATACCTACGACGATGCCGAAACCGTCGCCGCGCGGTTTGCCGGTGAAGCCAGCGGGATGACCTATTCGCGGTTGCAAAACCCGACCACAGCGATGCTCGAGGAACGCATCGCCCTGATGGAAGGGGCCGAGGCGTGCCGCGTTCAAGCGACCGGTATGGCCGCAATGACGACCGCATTGCTGTGCCAGTTGCGCACCGGCGATCATGTCGTCGCGGCAAAGGCCGCGTTCGGATCGTGCCGCTGGCTGACCGACACCCTCCTGCCGCGCTTCGGGATTGAGACGACGACGATCGATGCCCGTGACAATGACGCATGGGAAGCCGCGATCCGGCCCAATACCAAAGTGTTCTTCTTCGAAAGTCCCGCCAACCCGACGATGGACATTGTCGATTTGCGCTTCGTCTGCGACCTCGCCAAGGCACACGGCATCATTACCGTGGTCGATAATGCCTTTGCCACTTCGGCGCTCCAGCGGCCGATGGAGTTTGGCGCGGACGTGATCGCCTATTCTGCAACCAAGCTGATGGAGGGGCAGGGGCGCGTGCTCGCTGGTGCGGTCTGCATGTCGAATGCGTTTCTCGAAGAACATCTGCTGCCGTTCCAGCGCAACACCGGCCCGAACCTTTCGCCGTTCAACGCGTGGGTGGTGATGAAGGGGCTGGAGACGCTCGATTTGCGCGCAAAAAAGCAGTCCGAAAATGCGCTTGCTGTCGGCAAGGCAATCGAGCCGCGCGTGTCGCGGATGCTCCACCCGGGCTTGCCGAGCCATCCGCAGCACAATCTGGCGATGAGCCAGATGGACGCGTGTGGGCCCATTTTTGCGTTCACCCTCGATGGCGGGCGGCCCAAGGCGATGGCGCTGCTCAACGCACTCGAGCTGATCGATATTTCGAACAATATCGGCGATGCCCGCAGCCTGATGTGCCACCCTGCTTCAACGACGCATCACAGCGTCGGGCCCGAGGCGCGTGCCGATATGGGCGTGGAGGAAGGCATGATCCGCATCAATGTGGGGCTTGAGGATCCGCAGGATCTGATCGAGGATCTCGACCGGGCATTTGCGAAGGTGGGGTTGTGACAAACCCCTCCGTCAACGCTTCGCGTCGCCACCTCCCCTTCAAGAAGGGGAGGATCAGACCGACCCAATCCTCCCCTTTTCAAAGGGGAGGTGGCCCGCGCAGCGGGTCGGAGGGGTTACTTCGATGAAAGCCCTCTTCCCCTACGCCGCTGAAACACGCGGGTTTGTTGTGCGCGTCTCGGTCAGTTTCCTGCCCGAACAGTCCGAGATCGAAAAGGGACGCTGGTTCTGGTCATATCATATCCGGATCGAGAATGAAGGCGATATGGCCGCGCAATTGCTCAGCCGCCGCTGGGTCATCAGCGACGCGCGCGGGGCGAAAAACCTGGTCGAAGGCGAAGGCGTTGTCGGCGATCAGCCGGTGATCAAGCCTGGCGCGTCATACGATTATGTTTCGGGCTGCCCCCTTACGACATCGAGCGGCGAAATGGTCGGTAGCTACACAATGATTGGCGAAGATGGCTCGCGGTTCGAAATTGCAGTGCCGCGTTTCGATCTGAAGATGCCTTTCACGCAAGCATGAGGATCGGGGCATGAAGCGCACCCATCTGCCCCTGAACGGAATGCGGGTGTTCGATGCGGCGGCGAGGCATTTGTCGTTTACCCGCGCCGCCGACGAATTGGCGGTGACCCCTGCGGCAGTCGGTCAGCAGATCAGGGCTCTGGAAGACATGCTCGGCGTCATCCTGTTTCGCCGCACACCCAAAGGGCTTGAGCTGACTCCGGAAGCTGCAAACGGGCTTGAGGCTTTGCGCACGGGCTTCCTCCAGTTCGAAGAGGCGGTGCGGGCGATGCAAACGCAGCAATCGTCGAAATCGCTGACCATTGCTGCCCCGCGCGATGTAACCGCGAAATGGCTCGCGGCGAAACTGGCGGCCTATCGCGCGTCTGATCCCGAGCTTCGTTTCGTGCTCGTGTCTGCCGAGGGCAGTCTCGATTTTACCGAGGCCAATCTTGATCTCGCGATCCGCTATGGGAGCGATGGCGGCGATCTTGAATCGCATAAGCTGACCGAGGGCACGATGGTGCGCGTCGCGGCTGTCATGGGGGGCTCCGATGCGCCGATCGGTTGGCCGGGATGTCTCGAAGAAGAGGCGGCGGTGATCCACGTCGCCGATGCAGGGCTGGCCATCGATGCGGCGGCAAGTGGATTGGGTATGGCAACAGTTCCCCTGATGCTTGCCGAGGCGGACTTGGCGGCAGGCCGGGTGAAACCGATTGGTGACCCACGCGCGGTGGAGGACACGTACTGGCTTGTCGCCCCGCTGCCACAGTGGCGACAGAAAAAGGTCAAGGCGCTGGTGGCTGCGCTGGCGGGGTAGCGCCTCCGGATAGGGCTGTGTTTCAATTCAAATCCCGACAAGGCTGAGCTTATCGAAGCCCTGCCTTTCCTTCCGCTGATCGGTCAAGAAAAACAGCCCTTCGACAGGCTCAGGGTAAACGGTGTTTGGATACCCCGCTATTCACGGGGTCGTTACAACCGCACCATCTTCATTCCAGCCTCGGCATAACGCGGCCCCGCCGTCTTGCCCGCCGGAGCCGCCGCCGCAATCGCCGCAAGATCGGCATCGGTCAGCGTCAGATCGGCGGCCCTCGCGCTATCCTCAAGCGTCATCACGCGCTTGACGCCAGGGATCGGAACAACGTCATTCCCTTGTGCAAGCAGCCAGGCGAGCGCGACCTGCGCAGGCGATCCGCCATGCGCTTCGGCAATGCCCTTGATGACATCGACGATCTTCATGTTCTCGGCCCAGTTCTCACCCTGCCAGCGCGGATCGTTGCGCCGCCAATCGTCTTCGGGAAGGTCATCGCGGCTCTTGATGCTGCCGGTCAGGAACCCGCGCCCGAGCGGCGAATAGGGCACGAACCCGATCCCGTTTTCGCGGCACGCGGGCAAGATGCCTTCCTCGATATCGCGTTCCCAGATTGAGTATTCGGATTGCAGCGCGGTGATCGGCGCCACCTTGGCAGCGCGATTGAGCGTGTCAGGTCCGGCTTCCGAAAGCCCGATATGCTTGATCTTGCCCTCATGCCGCAGCTTGTCCATCTCGCCGACGGTGTCTTCGATCGGCACCGAGGGATCGACGCGGTGCTGATAGTAAAGGTCGATGCAATCGATATCGAGCCGCTTCAAACTGCCCTCGACCGAGTGGCGGATGTTGGCAGGGCTGCCATCGACGCCGACGATCTTGTTGCCATCGAATTTGAAACCGAACTTGGTCGCGATGACGAGCCCGTCGCGTTTGCCCTTGATCGCGCGCCCGACAAATTCCTCGTTAAGGAACGGGCCGTAAATTTGCGCGGTATCGAAAAAGGTGATGCCCAACTCTATCGCGCGGTGGACGGCCTTGGTCGATTCGCCTTCATCGGCATTGCCGCCATAATTGATGTTGGTGCCCGCCAGCATCGTCATGCAGCCGATGCCGATGGCGGAGACTTCGAGGCCCGAACCGTCTTTGGGCCCTAAGGTGCGGTATTTCATTTGCTGTCCTCTCTTGGGTGGGATTTGCGCCAGTCGGCGGGGATTTCGAAATTGCCCTGCCAGATACCACGCTTTGCATTGCGTGCGGAAGACTCCGCATCTTCATAGGCTGCGCGCCCGCGTTCGGCGGGGCTGATCGCGAGACCGGCAGATGCCATCGCTTCGGCGAGATCGGGCGTGGTAGCGCTGGCGCAGCGGGCAATCTCGCGGCCGTATTTGTCGTGCGCCTGCGGGTGACAGACGAGACTGCCCGAAAGCACGAACGTCTCAAGCTGCGTCCGTGCGGCCTTGCCACATGGCCAGTCGCGCGCGTTCGCATCCTTGCAGGTCTGGCGATATTCGGGTGCATCGATTCCGTAGAGCCGCCACGTCTTGCCGCCGAGCACGAGCGTATCGCCATCCTTCACCGTGGCGGTCGCAGCCATCACGGGGGCGGGCTGGCCAAATTCGGCGCGCCACGCCCACACACCGATCAGCGCCACGAGCAGCATCCAGAACCCCAGCTTGCGGATCAGGATGCAGCGTCCTTGCCCACCATCCGGTCAACGGTGGCGGTCAGCGCGACGTTGGTGGTGACGTTGCCGAGCGTCCGCGTAATGTCCGGGATCGTTTCGACCGCGATCAGGATCGCGAGCGGTTCGATGGGAATGCCGAGCGCTACACAGATCGGGACCATCGACGTGAAAAAGCTGACCGAACCCGGCAGGCTGACTGCGCCTAATGATGCGAGCATGGCAGCGAAGAAGCCCAGTGCCATTTGCGGCGCGCCGATTTCGACCCCGAACCATGTCGCGATATAGATCGCCACCGCGACGTTCATGGCAGGGCCGGTTGCGCGGAGCAAAGCGACCGTCATCGGCAGCGTCACGCCCGCATGGGCTTCGGATACGCCCATCGCTTCGGCCTTTTTGAGCATGATCGGCAGGCACGCGAGCGAGGATTGCGTGCTGATCGCCAAGGCCTGCGGCTGGACGATCTCGGTCGCGTAACGCCGGATTGGAATGCCCCCGCCAAAACGCGCGAGCGGGTAAGCAAGCGCGGTCACCACCCAGCCGCACATGCTGACGATCAGGATGTAGTGCGCCAAAGTGCCGAGCGCTGCCGTCCCCGACACAGCGCCAACGGTGAACGCCAGTGCGAACACACCAATGGGCGCGAGCCACAACACCCATTCGATCACGACGATCATCGCAGCGGCGAGCGCATCGAAAAAGCCGGTTAAGCGCCCGCGTTGTTCGGCAGGCAGCCGGGTGATTGCGAAGGCGAAGACGAGCGTGAAGACGAGTAGCGGGAGAATGTCAGTCCGCGCGGCGGCATCAATCGGGTTGCCAGGAACGATACCACGCAGTGTCTCGAAAAAGCCGGGCGGTGTCGCGACCGCCTCCGCGCCGCCAAGCGCCGCGCGCATCGCTGCCGCAGATTCGGCAGGGATCGGGAACCAGCCGAGCAGCACCGGGGTCAGGAAAAGTCCGATCAGCGTGGAAGTTGCAGTGACCGCAAGGATGCCGCCAATCGAATAGGCCGAAATCCGGCCCGCTTGTGCCACTTCAGCAGTCTTGACGATCCCCATCACGAGCAGCGCGACCACCAGTGGCACGACCGTCATCTTTAGGCCGTTGAGCCATAACGCGCCAATCAGTTCGAAGACCTGTTCGACAGGCCCCGTGCCAATCGCGATGCCTGCGAATAGTCCTGCGATCAGGCTGGCGAGGATGATGAGGGCTTTGGTCATGGGGTGAATTCCTGCGCGCTGGCCTCTCCTAACCCCTCCCTTCCAAGGGAGGGGCAAGGGGTGGGTGTCGCCGAAGGCGAGCAAAACACGGACGCATCGGGATTTGCTCCGCTTTGCGGACACCCACCCCCAGCCCCTCCCTTAGAAGGGAGGGG